>DATMVI010000088.1:0-5500 GCA_035563275.1 Pyrinomonadaceae bacterium | reverse complement strand
GGCCTTCGCCCCGCCGCCCGCGGCCTCCGCTTCGCCCGCCGCGCCGGCCCGCGTCTCCGGCGCCGGCTGCCTCGGCGGTTCGCGGCCGGCGGATGGCATGACGAAGGAAGCGGCCCTCAGCCGCACGCGCCACTCGGGGTGATCTTTGATGGAAACTTTCAGCCGCGCGCCGGCCGCGCGCAGTTCCGCGAAGTCGGGACGCCACGCGAGCAGGTAGTAGTCGGCGGTCTCGCGGATGGCCTGCCGCACCTCTTCGTCTATCGAGTCGGAGTTGAAGATGGCCCGCCCGCCGGTCTGCTCGGCGATGAGCTGGAGCGGCTCTCGGGTGGCCGTGATTTCGCCGAAGGCGGTCCCGATGCGGCGCGCGCTGAGGTCTATGTAATCGTTCGTGCTGGCGTCCACGCTCGAACTGCCGCCGAAGAGAGTCTCGCGCAGATTCATCGTGTAGACGACGACGCCGGCCTGCGCCGCCGCCTGCGTCACGCCGCGCAGCGCCTTGAGCGCGCCCGCGTTGCGCTCGTTGAGGAGGAAGCCGTCCGAGAGGAAGAAGACGAGCTTGCGGCCGGGGAGCGCGGCGGCCGAAAGCATCAGGCCGTGGAGCGCGCCGAGCGTGCCGGCGGTGGCCATCTGGCCCTGCGAGCGCACCTGCCGCAGGCGGTTGCGGAGGTGCGGCGCGGCCGAGTAGGAGGCGGCGAGGGTGTGGTCGCCGTGGCGGCTGCCCGGCCCCATCTGCTGTTCGATCTTGGTGGACTCCAGAAGGTAGGCGTACAGCTCACGGTTGCCCGAGTCGAGCACCTGACTGGCCGCGTACTCGCTGATCTGCGTCTTGCCCGTGTAGGCCTCCGTGTTCTGCCTGTAGCCGAGGCGGTTGATGGCCGCGCGCAGCACCACGCGGTTGTCGGTCAACTGCTGAAGGAACCCCACCTGCCCGCTCGCCGAGACGATGGCCGCCTGATCGTTCGGGTTCATGGCGTGCTCGACGTAGCGCTGCAAGGCCGAGCGCGCGCGCCCGATGTTCGCCCCGCTCAGGTGCAGGTCGTCCACGAAAAAGAAGATGAGCCGCCCCTCGGGTTCGGCGCTCGCGGCCCGGCCCGGTTCGGCCGCCCCGGCGGCGGCGGGGCCGCGCGCCGCGGCGGCGGCCAACTGCGCCTCCTCGCGGCGGCTGCCCGCCCTGACGCGCTCGAAGAAGGTGATCGCCTGCCCCTTGCCGTTCACCTCCAGCTCGAACTGTTCGGGCCGCAGGTCGTCAACGAAGCGCCCCCGCTTGTCGAAGACCGCCACGTCCGTCTGCACCAGTTCCGTCGTGACGCGGACGATGTCGTCGTCCGGCTCCGGCGCGGGCCGGCGCGGCTGTTGCTGCGCCTGAGCCGAAGCGGAGCAGAGGAGGGCGAGGGCGACGGCCAACGAGCGCGCGCGCGAGCTGATCTCTTCTTTCATAGGTATTTTGAGCGAGCCCCGCGAGGGAGGTTGAAGGGGGCGGAGGGCGTGTCCCGCGCCCGCGCGCCAACGGCTGACGGGCGGCCTCCGCCTGAATCGTCGGGGAACTGGATGCGGGAGCCTTTAAGAATTTATCACACTTCGGGCCGGCGACAACGAAGCGGGCCGGAGACGGACGCCGCCTCCGGCCCGCTCCCCGTTTCGGCCGGCCACTCAGCGGCCCGCGACGAAATCCAGCAGCGCGCGGATGTACTTCGGGAAGGCATCGACCTGCGGCAGGTGGCCGGACTCGGCGAACTCGACGAGGCGCGCGCCGGGGATGCGGCGGGCCGCGGCCTTGCCGAGCGCCGGGTAGTCGCCCATCGTCGCGGCGACTTCCTTCGGCACGCGGTCTTTGCCGATGGCCGTGCGGTCGCGCTGCCCGATGATGAGAAGCGTCGGCGTCTTGAGCCGCTCGAACTCGTAGACGACGGGCTGCGTGAAGACCATGTCGGAGGTGAGAGCCGCGTTCCACGCCACCCGCCGGTACTCGGGGTGTCGCGTCCAACCGGCGAGCACCTCGGTCAGCGCGTCGTACTCCGGCCTCCACTCGCCGCCGAAGTAGTTGACCCTCTGATACTCCCTGATGGCCTCGGGCGTGGCGCGCAACTCCTGCGCGAAGTTTTCGTCGACCGTCCGGTAGGGCGCGACCAGCTTCCAGTCCTCCAGCCCGATGGGGTTGACGAGCGCGAGACGTTCGACCCTTTCGGGGTACATCAGCGCCATCCTCACCGCCAGCATCCCGCCCATCGAGTGGCCGACGAGCGCGAACCGCCCGACGCCGAGCGAGTCGAGCAGCGCGCGCGTGTTGGCGGCCAGCGCGTGGAAGCTGAACTGGTAAGACGCGGGCTTCGAGGACTTGCCGAAGCCGATCTGGTCGGGGACGACGACCCGGTAGCCTGCGTCATTCAGGGCTTTGATGGTCGCCGCCCAGTAAGCCCCGGAGAAGTTCTTCCCGTGCAGGAGCACGACCGTCCGGCCGTTGGGCTTCGCGGCGGGCACGGACATGTAGGCCATCCGCAGCTTCTGCCCCTGCGTCTCGGCCTCGAAGAAGTTGACCGCGTAAGGGTACTGATAGCCGGTCAGCTCCGGGTCGAGCGCCGCCGCCTGACCCGGCGCGGCGGACTGCGCCCCGCGTCCCTGACCTGACGCCGGGAGCGCGCCGAACGACACGGCCAACGACGCGATCAGGCAGAAAAGACGTTTCCTCACGGCGGCCCCCCGAGTGCGAAAAGTTTGTGCGGCGCGAAGCATAACCGACGCGGGAATCGGCGCGCCAGCGGCGCCCCCCGCCGAGGTCGCCGCGCGACGGCGATTCTCAAGATGATTCTTAACGCCGGCGCTCTTCGCGTATAGATGCGGGGGCGAAAAGTCTGTGTGCCGCCCCGCGGTTGTTACTGCCATTATCGCAGAGGAGGTTCGTATGTCGGTTCGTTCGCTCAAGGCCAAGCACGTCTTCCTCGCCGTCTTCGGCCTCCTGACGCTCTTCGTCTTCTACGTCTACGAGACGCCGTTTCTGGACTCGCGCTCGCCCGTCTGGGAGCGCGTCGAGCCGGTCAAGTGGTGGCTGCTGCCCCACGCCGTCGCGGGGGCCGCGGCCCTGCTGCTCGCGCCGTTCCAGTTCTCGGCCCGCCTGCGCCGGCGCAGCATCGGGCTGCACCGCGTGCTGGGCCGCCTCTACGTGGCCGGGGTGGCCGTCTCCGCGCCGACCGCCATCCCCGTCGCCATCATCCTCGGCCCGCCGTCGCTCGTGATGGCGGCCATCACGCAGTCCACCGGGTGGCTCGTGACGACGGCCGTCGCCCTCTACTGCGTGCGCCGGGGCGACATCCGCCAGCATCAGGAGTGGATGATTCGCAGCTACCCGTTCGCGATGGTCTTCGTCCTCGCGCGGGCCATCCTCGCCATCCCGGCGGTACAGGCCACGGGCGAGGTCGGCTTCGTCTCGGTGGTCTGGAGCCTGATCGCCGCGGCCTGCTTCGTCCCGTCGTTCGTCATCAGTTGGCGCGCGCTGTTCAAACATGGGACGGCCCCGGCGAGGCGTGCCGTCGCCGCGCCGAAGGCCGCCCGCGCCGCGGTCTGAACCCGCGCCCGGGCCGCGACGAAAGCGAAGAGCATTCGGCCCGCCGCGGCCCGCAAGCACGGAGGAGTTGCGGTCAGGGGGTTTGGGCGCCGCGGCCGCGGCGCTCACTCCCGATCCCGCAGGATTGAAAGGTACGCGCCCCACGGCCCGACCGCGCCGGCGTACGACTTCGCCATCACGCGTGCGATCTGCCCGACGTGGTCGAGGTCGTGCGCCACCCACGTCGCGAGCAACTGGCCGAGCGTCACCTCGCCGAGCGCGGGGTGCTGCCCAGTCCTCCCCATGTCCGCCGCCGTCAGGTTCATGCCTTCGAGCGCGGCGACGTTCTCACGCCGCAGCCCCGCGAACGTCGCCAGCAACTCGTCCGCGCTCCGGCCGCGGCCCTCTTTGAGCTGAGCCGTCCGGTCGAAAGACTCGAACGGGCGCCGCTCGCCCGCGAGGATGTGCCGCGCCCGCGGTATCCAGTCCGTGCGCTCGCCGTGGATGAGGTGGCCGACCACGTCGTACGGCGACCAAGTGCCCTCGCCCTCCGTCGCCCGCAGCCACCTCTCGGGCAGGCCCGCGAGCAACGCGCTCAGGCTCGAAGGCGTCCGCCGGAGAACCGCCACGGCTTCGCCCAGATTGAATCCGTCTTCTCGCACCGCCGTCACCCTCCCCGCGCGATTCGTGCCGCGCCCGCCCCCCCGCCGCCCCGCGCGGCTCACGCGCTGGCGCGGTTCAGGAGTTCGATGGAAGCCTCGTCCAGCTTGAGCCGCGCCGCCTCCGTCAGGTCGCGCAACTGTTCGAGGCTGGTCGCGCTGGCGATGGGGGCGGTCACGCCGGGCCGCGCGATGAGCCACGCGAGCGCGACCCGCGCGGGCGTCGAGTCGTGCCGCGCCGCCGCCTCGTCGAGCGCGCCGAGAATCCTGAAGCCGCGCTCGTCCATGTACTTTTTGACGCCCCGCCCGCGCGGACTCTTCGAGAGGTCTGCCTCCGAGCGGTACTTGCCCGTGAGGAAGCCGCTCGCCAGCGAGAAGTAGCTGATGACGCCCACGCCCTGTTCGAGGCACAGCGCCGCCAGACTCCCCTCGAACTCGGCGCGGTCGTAGAGGTTGTATTCGGGTTGCAGGCTCTCGTAACGCGGCAGGCCGCGCTCGCCGGCGAGCCTCAGGGCCTCGGCGAGCCGCGCCGCCCCGAAGTTCGACGCGCCGACGGCTCTCACCTTCCCCTGCTCGACGAGCCGCGCGTAGGCTTCGAGCGTCTCCTCCTGCGGCGTCTCGGGGTCGTCCACGTGCGACTGGTAGAGGTCTATGTGGTCGGTCTGGAGCCGCCGCAGCGAATCCTCGGCCGAGCGCATGACGTAGTCCCTCGCGAGACCTTTGCGCCCCGGCCCCATCTCCATCCCGACTTTGGTGGCGATGACCACCCGTTCGCGGCCGCCGGCCCGCTTCAGCCAGCGGCCGATGATCGTCTCCGACTCGCCGCCCTGATGGCCGGGAACCCAGCCGGAGTACACGTCGGCCGTGTCGATGAGGTTGAAGCCCGCCGCGACGAAGGCGTCGAGCAGCTTGAACGAGGTCTGCTCGTCGGCCGTCCAACCGAAGACGTTGCCGCCGAGCGCGAGCGGGGCCACCTCCAGCCCCGAATTCCCCAGCCGCCGCTTCTCCATCCGCCACCCTCCTTCGTTCGTTCTCCGCCGCGAGCCGGCGGCGTCACGTCCTCCGCGGTCTCAACCGCCGCCCGGCCGCGAGACCCGCCGGCCCCGGCCCGCGGCCCGTCGTGAAAGGGCGTTGAGACGCGGCTAGGATAAGCCCGCGGCCGGGCGGCGGCAAGGGGGCAACTGACCGCACGTCAACAAGCGGCGCGCGGCCCGCGCCTTCTGTGATATGTTAGCGGCAACTCGGGGCCGGCCGCCCGTTCCCTGCGCGGCCTTTCGGCCTCTCTCGGGGTCAGAACTTTCGA
>DATMVI010000087.1:0-2328 GCA_035563275.1 Pyrinomonadaceae bacterium | reverse complement strand
TCTCGTAGATGTCGAGGAACGGCGTGTCGTTAATCTTGCGCAGGCGCTCGACGACCTCCTCGGCCTCGTTGAAGCGGCCGAGTTCGATGTAGGAGCGGCCGAGCCACAGGAGCATCAGGTCGGCGATGAAGCTGTTGGGGTTCTTGCCGAGGAAGTCGCTGAAGATGGCGGCGGCCTCGCCGTACTGCCCCTGCGCGAAGAGCGCCCGCCCGCGGTTGAAAACGTCCTGCTCGGCCTGCGTGGGCGTGTCGTCCTGAGCGGACGCCGGGGCGGCGAGGGCGAGCGGGGCGGACGTTGGGGCGAAGACGAGCGCGGCGGCGAGCGCGAGCGCGCCGATGCGAAAACGGGTGTTCAAGTTTTTAATCCTCCGACAAGGCAGGTGCGAGTGTGTGCGTCGCCTTGTGCCGGCCCCGCCGCGTGGGAGTCGTGCGGGGCCGCCCGGCGTTGAAACTTTGGCTCAAGACGTGGGGATGATACAGCCTCCACCCGCGCCGAACAAGCCGCTCGAAGAAAACGTCCGGGCGCGCCGGCCGAGGCTCACTTGCGCGCGCGCGTGACCTCGATGCGGTCGCCGGGCTGGAGGGCCGGGTCGGGGGCCGCGCCGCCCTCGATCTCCTTCAGGTTGTAGTCGGTCGCGACCAGCCGCCCGTCGGCCCCCTGCCGCAGGACGCGGACGCGCGGGCCGGCCTGCGCCGTCACGCCGCCCGAGGCCAGCACGGCCTGCGTCAGCGTCATCCCCGCGTGAAAACTCTTCTGGCCCGGCGACTGGATTTCGCCGCCGACGTAGAAGAACTCGGGCGGGCGCGCGACGAGGCTGACCACGTCGCCGGCCTGCACGAGCAGGTTCATCGCCGCCGCGTCGAGCAGGTCGACCGAGGCCGTCTTCCCCGTCGCGTGCGAGATGACGACGGCGCGGCCGGCCTCGGGCTTCGGCTGCGACTCGGCGACGACGACGTAGAGCGGGACGGCCTCGCGCCGCAGGATTTTCGTGCCGGGGTCGTTGACCAGCCCGCTGACGATGACGGCGTGGCTCGCGTACTCGCGCACGCTGACGCGAACCTGCGGGCGGTCGAAGACGCCGCGGTGGCGCAGCTCCGCGACGAGCTGCGCCGACAGCTCCTCGGGCGTCATCCCGGCGACCGAGACGGGGTCGCGGACGAGCGGGTACTCGATGACGCCGCCGGCGAGCACGGTGTAGAGCGTGGAGAGGCGCGAGTCCGGGTGGTTGAGCAGCCTGATGTCGAGCACGTCGCCGACGCCGATGCGGTAGAGGCTGGTGAGCGGCGGGGGCGGCGGCAGCGGGTTCGCGTTGGCCGCCGGCGGGTTGGCGGCGGGAGGGTTCGAGGCCGCGGGCTTACCGGCCGGCGGGGCCGGCGCGTTCGCGTTCGTGCCGCCGGCTTCGGGGCCTTTCGAGGCGTTCGAGACGGGGACGCTGACGGCCGGGCCGGGCTTGGCGGGCGCGTCGCTCGTCGCGTTGGTCGCGCCGGTGTTGACGGGCGGGACGGTGGCGGCCGTCTGCGTCTTGGCGGCGCCGTTGGGGCCGCCGGGCGCGCTCGGCCTGTTCGCCGCGGGCGCTTCCGCGCCGCCCGCGGCCTCCCTCTGCGCGCCGCCGGCCGGGCGCTCGCCCGCGGCCGGCGGGTTCTTCTTCTCGCCGGCCTTCTCGTCCTTCTTCGCCCCGCCGGCCGGGCCGCCGTTGGGCCGACCCTCTTCGGCGTCCGGCCCGACCCTCACGCCGGACTGCGGGGCCGCGGCCGAGCCGGCGGCGGCGCAGGCCAGCGCGAGCAGGGCGGCCGAAAAAAACTTCCCCATAGCACTCTTCCTCTTTGGCTCCCGCGCGCCCCGTGCCGCCGGGCAAAGGCGGCTCGCGGCCTCGGTCGAACCCCCGGCGAGCCGGGGGCCCTTCTGGCGGCCCGCGTCGCGGCCCGCCACGTCGTTGATTAAACGACGAAACCCGTCCTGTTTCTCAGGGATGCGGCTTGGAAAAACTGTCCGCCGCGTGTGGCAGAGGCGTCACGGGCGAACCTCCTTCCGCGCGCCGTCCCGTGGTGGCCGTGTGTTGGCCGGGGCCGTCCAGATAGTTGGCGTCAAACACCGGCTCCGTAAGGTCTGAAGGGGGCGGGCCGCGACGGCCCGAACCCGGCTTTCGATTCTACCCCCTGCTTTTCGGCGGTGGCAAGGTTTCGGGCGGAAAAAGGTCGGGCCAGAGCGCGCCGAACTGCGCGCGCACGACCTCCTCGGCGTCGTCGGCCGTCGCGCACTCCAGGCACTCGGCCGCGACCCGTTCGGCCTCGTCGGTCGTGACGGCCGAGAGCGTGCGGCGGACGCGCG
>DATMVI010000086.1:0-5084 GCA_035563275.1 Pyrinomonadaceae bacterium | reverse complement strand
CGCGCTGGCGGCCTACGACCGCGAGCGCCACGCGGGCGAGCGCGGCCTGCTCGCCGTCGCGCGCGAGACGGCGGCGAAGACCTCCGCGCAGCTCGACGCGGCGCGCGACCGCGAAGAGCTGCTCGGGCTCGAAGTCGCCCGGCTGGCCGAGGTGCGCGAGGCTTGGCAGAAGGAGCTGCGCGAGGTCGAGCGCCTGCGCGAGCTGCACGACGCGACCGACTTCATCCGCGACACGCTGCGTAAGGCCGGGCCGCTCGTCACCGAGAGCTACCTCTACAACATCTCGATAGACGCCAACCAGCTCTTCCGCGAGATCACGGGCGAGGGCGGGCGCGCCCTGCGCTGGACGAAGGAGTACGACATCGTGCTCGAAGAGGAGGGCTACGACCGCGCCTTCGTCAACCTCTCCGGCGGCGAGCAGATGGTGGCCGCGCTGTCCGTGCGCCTCGCGCTGCTCAAACAACTCTCCGACATCCGCGTCGCCTTCTTCGACGAGCCGACCGTCAACATGGACGCCGAGCGGCGCGAGCGCCTCGCCCTCCAGATCGGACAGGTCAGGGACTTCGACCAGCTCTTCGTCATCTCCCACGACGACGCCTTCGAGGAGACGGTTGACCACGTCGTCGCCGTCTCGCGCGGCGCGGTCGAGGAGGTGGCGTAAGGGGCGCCGGGTTTAAGAAGAAGCGGGCCGTGAGCGATGCCGAGTAAAAAGAGGGCGGGGGGCGGAAAGGAAACCGGCGCGGGCGAACCCGGCGCCCGGCACGCGTCGCCCGGCGCCGAAAACGTCAAAGAGGTTTTGATCTACTGCGACGGTTCGAGCCTCGGGAACGGGCGCGGCGAGGAGCGGGCGGCGGCCGTGGCGCTGCTGGGTTACAGGGGGACGTGGCGCGCGTTCGGGCTTTATCTGGGCGAGGCGACGAACCAGCAGGCCGAGATCGCGGCCGCCGCGCTCGGCCTCGAACAGTTGCGCGAGCCGTGCCGCGTGACCGTGATGAGCGACTCGCGCTACGTCGTCGAGACGATGTCGGGGCGCTTCCGGCGCAAGGCCAACCACGAGTGGTGGGAGCGGCTCGACAAGGCGGCCGGGCCGCACCGGGTGCGCTGGGAGTGGCTCAAGGGGCACGCCGGGCACGCCGAGCAGGAGGCCGTTGACCGCGCCGCGCGCAAGATTGCGGCGCTCGGCCGCGCCGACGAGGGCGTTTTAAGTGAAGCCGCCTCGACGGCCGCGGCCAACGCGGGCGGGGACTAGGCGGCATCTCAGCGACGAAGGCCGCGGTGGTCGGAGCCCCCGAACGCGCTGCCCCGACGGGGCGAGAGGAAAGTTTATGAAGCCGCTTTCGCTGCCCGCGCGCGCCGCGTCGCTCGCCGCGCTCCTCTGCCTCTGCGTCGCCCACGCGCCGGCCGCGCCCGCCCCGCAGCGCGAAGCCCCCGCCTCGCGCGCGCGGATCACGCGCGCTAAACGGCCGGCGCGCGACTCGTGCCCCGCCCTCGGCGGGACGGTCTACGACATCAACCGCGCGGTCGTCGCCGGCGCGCGCGTCCGCCTCACGTGGGACGAGGGCCGGAAGGAGTTGACGGCGACGACCGACGAGGAAGGCCGCTTCCGCGTCGGGGCTCTGGAGCCGGGCACCTACGCCCTCGCCGTCGAGTCGAACGGCTTCGCGACCCTCAGACAGGGCGGGCTGAAGCTCGAAGCCGGCGAGGCCGTGGCGCTCGACGTGACGCTCGAAGTCGCCGTTTACGCCGGCTACTGAGCCCCCGCCCCCGCCCTGCGCCGGTGCGCGGTTCCTGTTAGAATACAGGGCCGAACGCCCCGGACAACTTCATGTTCACACGAGCCGCGCGCAAAGCTTTGAAGGGCGCGAGCCGAAGCATCATCTGCCTCGCGCTCGCCGCCTCCGCGTGCGCGGCCCTGCTCGCGTGCGCCGTCGCGGCGCGGCAGACCTCTTCGCGCGCGTGGCTGTGGCAGAACCCTCTGCCGCAGGGCAACGCCATCTTCGCCGTGCGCTTCGCCTCGGACAAGCGGACGGGCTGGGCGGTGGGGGCCGACGGCGTCATCCTGAGCACGACCGACGGCGGCTTCCGCTGGGAGGAGCAGAAGTCGGGGACGAACGTGCCGCTCTACGGGCTGGCCGTGCGCGACGCGAAGACGGCCGTCGCCGTCGGCTCGCGCGGTCAGGTCTTGACGACCACGAACGGCGGCGACCGCTGGGAGTTGCGCGCGACCGGCGTCAAAGACCACCTCTACGGCGTGGCCTTCGCGCCCGCGCCCGCCGGCGGGGCGAAGGGCGACGACAAGAAAGATAAGGACGACGACAAGGCGGAAGCGACGGCCGCGGCGCATGGCTGGGCCGTCGGCAGCTACGGGCAGATCGTGAAGACTTCGGACGGCGGCCGCACGTGGGCCGCGCAGAAGTCGGGCACGCGCCTTCACCTCTACTCGGTCTCGTTCGCCGACCCGCAGACGGGCGTCGCGGCCGGCGACTCCGGCACGCTCGTCGTCACGAAGGACGGCGGCGCGACGTGGTCGGCCCTCCCGGTCGCGCCGGGGCTGCCGTTCACGAGCGTCGCCTTCGCCGGCTCGTCGCGGAGGGCGGTCGCCGTGGGCTTGGGCGGCGCGATCTACCGGACGGAGGACGGCGGCGCGACGTGGTCGAAGGTCGAAGCCCACCTGCGCACCGACCTGCTCGCGGTCTTCTTCGCCGACGAGCAGAACGGCTGGGTGACGGGCGACGAGGGTCAGGTTCTGACGACCGCCAACGGCGGGACGACGTGGTTCCCCGTGAGCGTCAAGACGCGGCCGCGGCTCGCCTCGATCCACTTCGTCGACGCGCGGACGGGCTGGGCCGCGGGGCGCGACGGGCTGATCCTGCGCACCGACGACGGCGGCATCGAGTGGCGGCGTCTGACCGACGGCGGGCGCGACGACCTCGCCGACATCTTCTTCCTCGACGAGGAGCGCGGCTGGGCCGTCGGCTCGAAGGGGCGCGTGCTCTACACCTCTTCGGGCGGCAAGCGCTGGACGCTGCGCCTGTCGGGGACGACGGCGCGGCTGCACGCCGTCTTCTTCGTCAACGAGGTGAGGGGCTGGGCCGTCGGCGAGCGCGGCACGGTGCTCGTCACCGAGAGCGGCGGGCTGGCGTGGGAGGCGGTCAAGACCGAGTTCGAGGAAGACCTCTTCGGCGTCCACTTCCGCGACGAGAAGGTGGGCCTCGCCGTCGGCGCGCGCGGCCGCCTCCTCCGCACCGAGGACGGCGGGCGGACGTGGCGCTCGCGCATCTCGAACACGCGCAACTGGCTCGAAGAGGTCGCCTTCGCCGACCACGAGACGGCCGTCGCCGTCGGCTCGAACGGGACGGTGCTGCGCTCGGCGGACGGCGGCGAGAACTGGGACTACGTCTCCGTCAACGCTAAGGAGTGGCTCTACGGGCTGGCCTTCGCCGACGCGCGGCGCGGCTACGCGGTGGGCGAGCGCGGGCTCATCCTACGCACGGACGACGCCGGCCGGACGTGGCAGGATCAGGAGTCGGGGATCGGGATTAACCTTTACTCGGTGTCGCCAGCCGACCGCGACGACGTGATGGTGGTGGGCGATCAGGGGCGCGTGCTCCAGACGAAGGACGGCGGGGTGACGTGGGAGATGCAGCCGACGGTGACGAGTTCGGCGCTCTTCGCGGCGGCCTACCGCGGCGGCTCGGACGCGTGGGTCGCGGGGCGCGGCGGCACGATCCTGAAGCGCACCGACTCCATCGCCACCGTCAAGCTCCCGCGCCCGAAGGCGGCCCCGGCCATGCGAGGCGGCGCGCCGCCCCGCCTCCAGCCGCAGGAGGTGGCCGACCCCGCCGCCCCCATCATCGAAGACGACATCCCGCGCGCCACCCCGCCGACGGACAAGCCTTGAAAGGGTGACGGGCGCCGGGTCGAAGACGAATCTGTCTTCAACCCGACGCCCTTCAGCTTTTTCCGCGTCAACGGACGGGATGCTCTTTGGCGTAGGTGTAGGCGAAGTAGGCGGCGATGAGGTGAACGACCCAGCCGAGCATGCCCGCCGAGCCGATCCACGAGACGCCCGTGAGCAGGAGCCAGAGGATGCCCCACAGAACCTGCCCGTTATAAATCTGCCCCAGCCCCGGGATGAGGAAACTCAACAGGCCGGCGATGATCGGATCACGCATCTTTCACAAACCTCCCTTCCCCCGGCTATACGCCGCCCGCCGGCGTGGGGTTTCGAGTTAAAGGCGGAAGCCCGGCCGCGGGGAGGGCGCCGCAAGCATCATCATCTTAACGTTGACGATGCTTGCGGCGCCCTCCCCGCGGCCGGGCTTCCGTTTTGGACTTACTCCTCGACGCGGCGGACTTCGATGATCTCGCCGCGGAAGGTCTTGAGCACTTGCTGGACGAGGGGGTGGCTCTCGGCGATCTCGCGCAGCCGCTTCTGTTCGAGTTTCTCTTCGTCCTGACGCGAGAGCGGCAGGTCGTCCGACTCGCCGGGGACGCGGACGGCGAAGCCGACGCCGACCTGACGCCCCAGCGCCTCGCAGCAGACCTCGCGCAGAAGGCGCATGTTCTCCGGCTTCGACAGCGCGTCGCGCAGGTGCTTGCCCTCGGGCGCGAACTCGATCTGCACCTCGTCGCCCTCGACCACGACGCGGCGCGCGCCCTCGACCGCCGCGGCCAGAAAGGGCTTGCCGCGCCCTTCGAGGCCGCGCTTGATGAGGGCCGTGGTGTCGTCGGCCCCGGCAGCGTGCGGCGCGGCCGACCCGGCGTGCGGCGAACCGAGCACGACCGGCGGCCCGGCCGCGTCCACGCCGGGCCGCACCTCGTCGAAGAAGGAGGGCGGCTCCGGCGCGTCGAAGAAAGGCGGCAGGCCGTCGTCGAAAGCGAACGGCGGCGCATCGCGCGGAGACGGCTCGCCGAGCGGGAACGGCGCTTCGTCCGGCGGCGCGGACGCGCCCTTTTTGGGCGACGGCGGGACGAGCTTGAGGGCCGGCGGCGCGGAAGTCGCCGCGCGCCCCGCCCCGAAGTTTTGCGACGCGACGGGCGGCGGACTCTGCCCCGCGCCCGCGCCCGGAGTCCGCGCCGGG
>DATMVI010000085.1:0-33222 GCA_035563275.1 Pyrinomonadaceae bacterium | reverse complement strand
CGGCTCGCCGGTCTGGCGTGGCCCGACAGCGGCACGTCCGACGGCCTCGCGCCCGAGGCGTGCGGCGCCGGCGCGCGGCGCGTCCTTCAGGGCCACCTCGCGCTGGAGGTCGGGACGCCGGCCGTCGGCGGCGGCGAGCGGCAGGCCGGGGGCGAGTTCGACGAGAGCCTCTACCGGCGGCTCTGCCTCCAGTGGCCCTTCGAGGAGTTCGGCCTCGGCGACGTGGCCGGCGCGCGCGCGGCGGCGCTGGCCGAGGTGAGGGAGATGCGCGGGCGCGCCTGCGACTGGGAGACAGACCTGCAACTCTTCCACGCGCTCTTCCTGAAACGAATCCGCGCGGGCCGCCCGTCGGTCAACCCGTTCTACTACGACCTCGACCGCGCCCTCGTCAGGTCAATCTTCCCCGAGCTGCGCGTGCCGACGGGGCCGCCGTCGCCCGTCATCATCGAAGAGCCGCCGTTCATCCTCGTCCGCCCGTGGGCGCGCTGGCGGCCGGAAGAGCTCGCCCGCCAGCCGCTGCTCATCAAGACGCCGAGCAACGCCTACCGGCTCGGCTTCCTGCGCGCGCTCTTCCCGGCGGCGAGCTTCCGCGTCGTCCACCTGACGAGGAACCCGGCCGCCTCCGTCAACGGCATGTACGAGGGCTGGCGCCACTGGGGCTTTCATTCGCATTACGTCGGCCCGGAGCTGGAGGTCGAGGGCTACGGCGGCGAGGGCGGCGCCGACCGCGGGTGGTCGAAATTCGACCTGCCGCCGGGCTGGCAGGACTACCGGCGGGCGCCGCTCGAAAGCGTCTGCGCGTTCCAGTGGGGCGCGGCGCAGGCGGCGATTCTGAAGTTCGCGCGGCGGCCCGGCTGGGACTACAGGCGCGTGCGCTTCGAGCAGCTCGCCGGCGGCGACGAGAGCCGGCTGCGGGTTTGTCAGGACTTGTGCGGCTGGCTCGGGGTCGGCGCCGACACGCCGCCCGAGACGTTCGCGCGCCCGCTGCCGCCCGTGATGGCGACCGCCGCCCCGCGCCCGCGCCGCTGGCGGGAGAACGCCGCCGTGCTGGAGCGCGTCATCAACCAGCCGTTCATCCGGGGCCTCGCGCGCGACCTCGGTTACGAAGACCAATCCGAATGGACATAGGGGCCGAAAGAGTATGCTTTCTGAGACCACGTCGCTTGAGTTAAAAGAGTCGAGGACGGTCAGGAACCTGATCGAACTCTTCGCGAGGGAGGCGCAGGCCCTCATCTGCTACCGGCGCTTCGCCAGCACCGCCAAGCACGAGGGGTTCGCGGCGGTCGCCGAGATGTTCGAGCGGCTCGCGCAGAATCAGGCCGTGCTCGTCGAGGGCCACCTCGATTTCCTGCGGATGGTCGGCGACCCGCTCACGGGGCTGCCGCTCGGGCACACGGGCGAGAACCTCGGCGCGGCGCTCGCGGGCGAGGACTCGTCGGGCGAGCTCTACCAGCTCGCCTCGCGCACGGCCGAGGGCGAGGGGCTGGTCGACATCGCCAGTTGGCTCCAGTCCACGGCGGCGTCGAAGCGGCTGCACCGCCGGCGCATCTCTGAGGCGATGGCGAACGGTCAGGAGACGGGGGGGCGATAGGATGGAATTCACCGCGCAGACGCACCGCGCCAACGGTGGCGGCCACAGCTACGACGAGCAGAGCGTCGTCGTCTTATCCGGCGTTGACGCGATCCGCAAGCGGCCGGCGATGTACATCGGCTCGACCGGCGCGGACGGGATGCACCACCTTTTGTTCGAGCTGGTCGAGAACGCGGTGGACGAGTTCCTCGCCGGCCACTGCCGCAACATCTCGGTCGTGCTGCACGCCGACGGCTCGTGCTCGGTGACGGACGACGGCCGCGGCATCCCCGTCGCGCTCCACCCGCGCGAGAACCGGCCGACCGCCGAGATACTTCTGACCGACCTGCACTCGGGCGGGAAGTTCAAGGGCGACGCCTACTACCTGAGCGGCGGCGTCCACGGCCTCGGCCTGACCTGCGTCAACGCGCTTTCCGAGTGGCTCAACCTGCGCATCTGGCGCGAAGGGCTGCACTACTCGCAGCAGTTCCGGCGCGGCGTGCCGGGCAGCGAGGCGCGCGAGCCGGACGCGACCTCGCGCCGCGGCACGAGCATCCGCTTCCGCCCCGACCCCGAAATCTTCGGCGGGGCGCAGGAGTTCTCCCACGAGCGCGTCTCGGCGCGGCTGCGCGAGCTGGCCTACCTCAACAGCGGCGTGACGCTGCGCATCGAGGACGAGCGCGAGGGGCTGGACACCGAGTACCGTTCGACCAGCGGCCTCGTCGGGTTCGTCGAGAGCGTCAACCGCAACCGCGCGGTGATTAATCAGGAGCCGATCCGCTGCCGCGGCGCGCGGGGCGAGATCGTGGTCGAGGCCGCGCTCCAGTGGACGACCTCGTACGCCGAGGAGATTTACGGCTTCGTCAACAGCGTCCGCACCTCGCGCGGCGGCTCGCACACCGACGGCCTCACGCGCGCGCTCACGGCCGTCATCAACCGCCACGCCGCCGCGCACGGCAACGCGGGCGGCGAGGTCGCGCACTCGGACGTGCTCGAAGGTCTGGGCGCGGTCTTGTCGGTGCGGGCGGCCGACCCGCAGTTCGACAGTCAGGCCAAGTCGCGGCTCGTCAGCCCCGAGGTGGGCGACGCGGTCGAGTCGGTGGTGGCCGACGCCCTCTCCGGCTTCTTCGCCGAGCAGAGCGAGCCGGCCCGGCGCGTCCTCGGGCGCGTGCTCGACGCGCAGCACGCGCGGCTCGCCGCCCGCCGGATGGGCACGCCGGCCCGCTACTCGCCGCAGGACATGGCGCGCTCGCTCGAAATCTACCGGAAGCAGTTCGGCATCCGCTCGAAGAACTGGCACGAGTCCTGCCGCTGGCTGACGGACGACAACCTGCTGAGCGCGCACGTCGAGATGTGCGCCGTCGGCCCGCAGGCGCGCATGCTCGACGTCTGCTGCGGCAGCGGCATCGTGGGCGGCTCCTTCGCCGGCCGCGTGGGCCACAAGGTCGGCCTCGACATCACGCCCGAGATGCGCGCGCTGGCCGGCACCCGCCTCGACGAGGTGCGCGCCGGCTCCGTCTACGAGATGGAGTTCGAGGACAACTCCTTCGACCTCGTGGTGACGCGCGAGGTGCTGCACCTGCTGCCGCAGCCGAGCCGCCCGCTCTCCGAAATCCTGCGCGTCCTGCGGCCCGGCGGGCAGCTGATCTTCGGCCAGACCGTGCCCTTCGGCGAGGCCGACGCGGCGTGGATGTTCCGCGTCTTCAAGAAGAAGCAGCCGCTCTTCTGCAACAACTTCCTCGCCGAAGACCTCGAACAACTCCTCGGCGAGTGCGGCTTCCGCAACGTCGAGGTCAGAGAGTACCTTCAGTGGGAGGACATCGACCTCTGGATCGACACGCACGAGACCAGCGCGCTGCACCGGCAGGAGATCAGGGAGCTTTACTACAACGCCCCCGACGACGTGCGCGAGGTTCACCCCTTCGAGGTCTCGGCCGACGGCAAGATTAAAGACCAGTGGCGCTGGTGCATCTACTCCGCGAGGAAGCCGGAGTGAGGCGCGGCCTTCCGGGGGCGGGATGAGCGCGGGGCGAGGGCCAGACTCGGCGGACACGCCCGCCACCTACGGGGGGAGCGGCTGGCGCCCGCGCGAGCGCGAGCACCGCGAGGACGTGGCGGCCGGCGACGTGTGGCACCGCTGCGGGGCGCGCTCGGAAACCTCCGCGCTGCTCGAAGTGATGCTGGCGCGGCCCCGCCGCGAGATGTTCCCCGGCGGCGAGCCGAACGACTTCCTCTTCCTCGACTGGCCCGACGCCGGGCGGCTGCGGGCGCAGGCCGACGCCCTCGCCGACTTCTACCGGAGTCAGGGCGTCGCCGTCCGCTGGGCCGAGCCCGAAGCCGCGCCCCCGCCCAACTTCCTCTTCCAGCGCGACCTCTTTTTCATCACGCCGGAGGGCGCGCTGCTCGCGCGCCCGGCCGCGGCGCAGAGGGAGGGCGAGGCGCGCTTCGCCGCCGCCGCGCTCGCGCAGCTGGGCGTGCCGATTCTCGCCACGCCGCGGCGCGGCGAGCTGTTCGAGGGCGCCGACGCGCTGTGGCTCGACGAAGAGACCGTGATGATCGGGGTTGGCGTGAGGACGAACGAGGCCGGGGCGGGGTTCGTCGCGCGGCAGTTGCGCGAGATGGGCGTCGGCTCGGTCAGCGTCGGGCTGCCGCGGGGGGTTCAACACCTGCTCGGCGTCGTCAACTTCGCCGACCGCGACCTCGCCGCCGTCCGCCGCGACAAGGCGACGGACGAGCTGCTCGGCGTGCTGCGCGACGCGGGCGTCGAGACGATCTTCTGCGACCCCGGCGAGGAGGTCAACGCGCGGCTCGGCATGAACTTCGTCGCCCTCGGCCCGAGGCGCGTCGTCATGCCGGGCGGCTGCCCCTCGCTGCGCCGCCGACTCTCCGACGCGGGCGTGTCGGTCGCCGAGGCCGAGGTCGGCGAATACCTCAAGGCCGCCGGCGGCCTCGGCTGCCTGACCGGCATCATCCGCCGCCAAATCTAGCCGGCCCCCGCGGGCGGCCCGCCGCCACCGCCGCCTCCGACGGCCGCGCCCGTCACTCGCCCCACGCCGAAGGCGGCAGCAGGAAGCCCTGCTCGACGAGGTAGGCGAGGACGAGCTCGGCGTTCTCTTCGGGCGCGCGGCCGACCGTGTCGAGGCGGATTTCGGGCGCGTGCGGCGGCTCGTAAGGGTCGTCGATGCCGGTGAAGTTTTTGATCTTGCCCTCGCGCGCCTGCCGGTACATCCCCTTCGTGTCGCGCGCCTCACAGACCTCGAGCGGCGTGTCCACGTAGACCTCGACGAAGCGATCCGTGCCGACCATCGCGCGGCACTCGTGGCGCGTCGCGCGGTAGGGGCTGACGGCCGCGCAGATGACGCCGCCGCCGTGGCGCGCGATCTCGGCCGCCACGAAGCCGATGCGGCGGATGTTGGTGTCGCGGTCTTCCTTGCTGAAGCCCAGACCCTTCGAGAGGTGCGTGCGCACCACGTCGCCGTCGAGCACGGTCACCTGCCGGCCGTGTTCGAGCAGGCGGACGGCGAGGATTTCCGCCGTCGTCGATTTGCCCGCGCCCGACAGCCCGGTGAACCAGAGGCAGAAGCCCTGCCGGTGGCGCGGCGGGTGGGCCTGCGCGAGGATCGAGGCCACCTCGGGGCGCGTGAACCACTCGGGCAGCGTGCGGCCGCGCTGAAGGTACTGCTCGCGCACCTGCGTCCCCGACAGCGAGACCGTCCGCGCCCCGGCCGGCACGCGCACGGCCTCCTCGTAGCGGTCGCCGTCGGGCAGGTAGACCAGCTCGGAAAACGGCAGCGGCTTGACGCCCGTCTCGGCCTCGTGCGCGGCGACCAGCTCCTGCGCGTCGTAGGGGCCGTAGAAGGGGCGATCCTGCGAGTCGCGGCCGGGGCTGGCGTGGTCGCGCCCGACGATGAGGTGGTTGGCGCCGAAGTTGCGCCGGATGAGGGCGTGCCAGAGCGCCTCGCGCGGGCCGGCCATGCGCATCGCCAGCGGCAGCAGGGCCAGCATCATGCGCGAAGGGTCATAGTAGCGCTCGGCCAGCACGCGGTAGGAGCGGACGCGCGTGAAGTGGTCGATGTCGCCGGGCTTGGTGAGGCCGACGACCGGGTGCAGGAGCAGCGCGCCGTCGATGGCGCGGGCGGCGCGCTCCGTCAACTCTTCGTGCGCGCGGTGGAGCGGGTTGCGCGTCTGGAAGGCGACGACGTTGGGGCGGCCGAAGCCGGCGAGCTTGGCGCGCACCTCGGCCGGCGTCAGGCGCAGCCGCCGGAAGTCGTAGTGCTCCGGCAGGGCGAGCATGCGCAGCTCGCCGCTGACGTTAAGCTCGCCCCACGAGTTCATCTCGGCCACCGTGGGGTGGCGCGTGTCGCCGGTGCCGTAGGCCAGACGCGCCTCGCGCCCGCGATCCCACTCGTAAACCTCCTCGACCCGCATCACGGCGAGCAGGTTGTTGTAGGAGTCGGTGAGCGCGATCTCGGAGTCGAGCGAGAGGCCCGCGTCGCGGCCGACCGAGAGCGTGACGGGCAGGGGGAAGAGGTGGCCCGAGGCGAGCCGCATCTCTTCGAGCACGCGCTCGTAGTCGGCGCGGCCCATGAAGCGGTCGAGGGGCGAGAAGGCGCCCGTGGCGAGCAGTTCGAGGTCGCAGACGCTGCGCGGGGTGATCTGGATGCGCGGGAGGCCGGCGGCGCGCGCGCGCAGCTCTTCCCTCGCCTCGCCCGGCGCGAGCAGGTTGATCAGCCCGCCGCCGTACGGGGGGATGAGAAGCCGGTCGGGTGTTGAAAGGCTCATCTATGAAAGCGCTCCGTCAAGTCAGGGTTCCGGCGCGCGCGGGCAGGACTCCCCGAAGTGGGGGGCGAAGTCTGCGCGCGGCTTCAAATGTTCCCGGGGCTTCGGCGCCGGTAGAGGGCGGCCGAGCGTTGATATTATCAGCAACGGCCGCGCCCGTGAACCGCCGGGGGAGTTTTCGACGCGCGGCGCGCGGCGGCGCGAATCGACGGGTTCGACACGATTAAAGCGCGCGGGCGACGGCCGAAAAACTTTTCGGCGGATTTCGTCCCGTAACGTGTACTATGTAGCCAACCACTCAGGCTTTTTGCATTCGGGGTTCGCACCGGCATCACTCCCGGGGTATTTCTATGGGGATTTCCAGTCAAGAGGTGCGCGAGATTTTCTTCAGCTTCTTTGAGGGGAAAAGTCACCTGCGCGTCCCGCCGGCCTCACTCATCCCGGCCAACGACCCGACCCTGTTCTTCGTCAATTCGGGCATGGCCCCTCTGAAGAAGTTCTTCGTCGGCGAGGCCGCCCCCCCCGGCCCGGAACTCTGTAGCATTCAGCCGTGCGTCCGCACGCGGCTCATCGGCGAGGTCGGCAACCGCCACCACCTGACCTTCTTCGAGATGCTGGGGAACTGGTCTATCGACGGCTACTTCAAAGAGACCGCCGTCGAGCTGGCCTACGAAATCCTCGTCGAGCGGTTCGGCTTCCCCGGCGAGAGGCTCTACGCGACCGTGTACAAGGGGAACCCGGCGTTGAACATTCCGCCGGACTTCGAGACCGCGAGGGCTTGGGAGAGGGTCGGGTTGAGCGGCGACCGCCTCGTGTTCCTCGGCGACGAAATCTTCTGGGGGCCGGCCGGCGACTACGGGCCGTGCGGCCCGAGCACGGACGTTTTCTTCGACACCGGCGACGCGCGCGCCGAGGCGCCCGACGCCGAACCGGCCCCGCGAGTCATCCAAATCTGGAACGCGGGCAACTTCATGGAGCTGGACAAGAGGCCGGACGGCACTTTCGGCAAGCTCCGCTTCAACAGCGTGGACACGGGCTCGGCGCTGGAGCGGGTCGTCACGGTGGCGAACGGCTTTTCGACGGTCTATGAGACCGACCTCCTGCGCCCCATCTTCGAGGATGTCGGACAGCGCCTCGGCGGGAAAAGCATGTCCGAAGCCGACCGCCGGGTGCTCACCGACCACCTCCGCGCGCTGACGTTCATCTTGTCCGAAGAGGTGGTTCCGACGAACGAGGGGCGCGGCTACATCCCGCGCCGCCTCATCCGGAGGTGCGTCGCGGCGGTCACCCGCGCGGGCGCGCACGACTTCGACTTCGCCGGCGTCATCGAGGGGATCGTCGAACGGTCATCGAAAGATTACCCCTCGCTGGCCCGGAACCGCGCGGGCATCGTCGAGAAGTTTGTGAACGAGCAGAAAGGTTTCGCGCGCGTCATCCGCAAGGGCTTCGACCGCCTCAAACGTCTGTGCGAGAAGCCGCCTTTCACACTCACCGGGGCCGACGCCTTCGCGCTCTCGTCGTCCTACGGACTGCCGCTCGAACTCATCCGCGACTTCATGCGGGAGCGGGGGGCGCGCTTCGATGAAGAAGGCTTCCGGCAGGAGTTCCGAAGGCATCAAACCGTCTCGCGCGCGGGGAGGCTCAGGCAGAAGGCGGCCGTGAAAGGCGTGGCGTAACTCGCCGCCGAGGCGCCTCGGCGCGCCTCGCCTCTTCCACGCCGAAGCCCGACGCTTCAAACCCGGCAGTGTAGAGGGGAACGTAAGATGGCGATCATGACGACCACCGACTGGGCCGTGCTCCGCCTGCTGCGCCCGCTCCCGCCCCGCCCCTTCACCTACCTGAGCCACCTCTGGCTGTTCCGCCGCCCGCCGTCGTTCCGCAACCCGCGGACGTTCACCGAGCACGTCCACGCCAAGAAGCTCTTCGAGCGCGACCGGCTGTTCACGCTCACCGCGGACAAGTACGCCGTCCGCGACTACGTGGCCGAGCGCGTCGGGGCCGAGCGCCTCGTCCCCCTGCTCGCCGTGGCGGACGACCCGGCCGACCTCGATTTCGACAAGCTGCCGAACGCGTTCGTGGCGAAGGCTTCGCACGGCAACAACGCCAACCTGATCGTGCGCGACAAGGCCGGCCTCGACTGGGCCGCCAGCGTGAAGACGATGCGCCGCTGGGTCGCCGACAACTGGTACCGCTACAACAAGGAGTGGGCCTACCTGAACATCCCGCCGCGCATCGTCGTGGAGGAGTTTCTCGACGACGGCGGCCGCCCGCCCGTTGACTATAAGTTCTTCGTGTTCTCCGGCAAGGCGCGTTTGATACAGGTCGACACGGGACGTTTTTCGCAGCACCGGCGGAACCTCTTCGACGAGCACTGGCGCTCTCTGGCCGTCGCCCTCCGCTACCCGCGCCCGCCCGCGCCCCCGCCCCGCCCGGCGCTGCTGCCGGAGATGCTCGCCGTCGCCGAACGACTCGGGAAGGACTTTACGTTCGCGCGCGTCGACCTGTACCAGCACCGCGGCCGCGTCTACTTCGGCGAGATAACCCATTACCCCGGAGGCGGCAGTGAGGATTTCGACCCGCTGGAATTCGACCACGCCCTCGGCGAGGTGTGGCGCTCGGGCCGGGCGATTCCCGAGCGGTTCTACGACAGCCCGCGGGAGTAGCCGGACGGCGCGCGCCCGCGCTACGCCCCTACGCCGACGGCCTCCGCCCCCTTCCGCTTCACGGCGCGCGCGCCCCAGAGCGCGGACTCCACCGCCGCGACGGGTTGGCCTTCCAGCAACAGCCTGCACCAGATTTCGCCTGTCCAGAATCGGAGCACGTGGGGCCTGAGCAGCCCGGCCACGGCGTGCCGCCACTGCTCCCGCGGGACTCGAAAGAGTTCGCGGAGACAGCCGTCTTCGAGGAAGGACGGGTCGGCGGCGTCACTCAGGTAGCGGCGCACGTCGAAGCCGAACCCGAACTTGAAACGTTCGGCGATGCCGCGGGGAAGGTGCTGCCGGGCCAGCTCGCGCAGGATGCCTTTGCGGCGCGGCGTGACCCGGGTTTCGAGCGGGAGGTTGAGCGCGAACGAGACCACCTCGGGGTCGAGGAACGGGACGCGGGTTTCGACCGAGTGAAGCATCGTTGATTTGTCCTGCCGGTTCAGCAGGTGCGGGAGGAACGTGTGGATGTCCTCCAGCATCGCCGCCTCGAGCTCGGCCCGCGCCCCTTCGTGGTGCGCGTAAGCGGCGCGGGCGTTCGACTCGGGGGGGGCGGGCGGCGGGTGGCCGTTCAGGCCCAGAGGCGTCCGGCTCAAAGTGTCGCTCGGGTGGCGGCCCGCCATCGCCGAGAGCGTGTCCAGAACCCCGCGGCCGCGGCGGTGCCAGAGGGCGGCGACCATCGCGGCCGACGTGCGGCTTCGGTCGCGCCACAGTTGAGACCGCGGGACGAAGGCCGCGTAGCTGGGTTGGTGTCGCCCCTCGTAACCGCCGAACAGCTCATCCGCCCCCTCGCCGCTCAGCAAGACCTTGACGCCGTCGGCGCGGGCCAGCCCGGCGATCTGGGACATGGGCACGGAACTCTCGTGACGGAGCGGGTACTCGATGTGACGGACGACGCGGACGAGGTCTTGGCGCCACGTCTCGGCCGTGACGTTGACGGTTCTCAGCTCCAGCCGGAGGGCCTTCGCCACCTTCTCGGCCCAGCGGCTCTCGTCCGCGTCCGGCTGGTCGGCGATGCGCACGTTGTAGGCGTAGATGCCGGGCTGCTCGTCCGCGGCGAACCTCGCGACCAGACTCGAATCCACCCCGCCCGAACACATCGTGCCGAGCGGCACGTCGGCCATGAGGCGCAGCCTCACCGACTCCCTCAGCGCCGCTTCGAGTTCCGCGCGCAGCCCGGCCCGGCCGCGGCGCGCGGCCCGCCCCATCCGCTCCGGGTCGACCACGTCGGCCGGGCGGTACCAGTAAGACCGGCTGAGGCTGAGGTCGTCGAGGTTGATCGTGACGACCGCCCCCGGGGCCACCGACTCAACGCCTTGAAGCGGCGTGGCCGCGCCGTTGACCCAGCCGGTCGAGAGCGCTTCGGCGAGCGCCGCGGGGTCGGCCTTGCGCGGCACCCCCGCGGCGAGCAGGGCCCCCATCTCGCTCGCGAACCACAAGGCCCCGCCGTGGCGCGCGAGGTAGAGCGGCTTGACGCCGAAGCGGTCGCGAACCAGCAGCAACTCGCCGCGGGCGGTGTCGAGCGCGGCGTAGGCGAAGAAGCCGTTACAGCGCGGGACGACCGCCCGCCCCCAAGCGCCGAGGCCGCACAGCAGCGTCTCCGTGTCCGTCGTGCTGCGCCAGTCAACGCCGTCGAGTTCGCGGCGCAGGTCGCGGTGGTTGAAAATCTCCCCGTTGTAAGTCAGCCACCACCTGCCCCGCGCGTCGCGCATCGGCTGGTGACCCGCCGGGGAAGGGTCGACGACCGCGAGCCGCCTGTGGACGAGGCCCACCTGCCCGACGACTTCGACGCCCGTGTCGTCCGGGCCGCGGTGGGCCAGAGCGCCGCCCATCAGTCGCAGCAGCGACTCGTCCGGCGCGGAGCCTTTCGGAAGAACGCACCCCGCAATCCCGCACATGCCTTTCGTGCCTCTCGAACGTTTCGGAAGACGACCGCGCGGGCGACGCCCCGCCGCGCGGGGAGGATACTCAAGCGGCCGGCGAGCCCTTGAAGCTGACGGGTAAATCGCAGAGGCGCGTCCGGGGGTTCGCCGTGACCCGTTCGAGGACGGCGCAGTAGTCCCGCAGGAAATCCCTGACGCCGCCGGCGTCGTAACCTTCGAGCGTGTAGTTGAGGACGAGGTTCAGCGCGTCTTTGCTCTCGGCCATGATCAGCCTCAGACCCGGCGGGCGCGACTGACACCCCGCTTGGTGGGAGGCCATCGGGGCGACGCCGAGCGCGGGGGGCGCCGCGGCCTCCCCGCCCCGCCGGGGCCTGCGGGGCCGCACGTCTCTGGGGATCATGTTGAAGGCGATGCTCGGGTGGAGCAGCTCTTCGGCCACGTCCGGCCGCTGGCCGGGGAACATGATGTGCGGCAGGTCGCCGTGCTCCTGCGCCTCGATGGCCACGTCGCGGACGCGCATCAGCAGCTCGGAGAAGGTGTCGCCGCCGAAGACGCCGGCCCTCAGCACCTCGAAGTCGGTGAAGCAGCCGACCACGTCCTGCGTCTCGGGCCGGTGGCGTTTCGCCGACAGCACGCACACGCCGAAGTCGTTCCGGCCCGTGTAGAGGTGGAGCAGGGCGAAGAGCGAGGAGAGCGCCGTCACCTGCAAGGTGGCGTTCCGCTCACGCGCCCAAGCCCTGAGCGAGTCGCCCCGCTCGCGCGGCAGCGCGGCCGAGACCGTGCCCGCCGGCAGGCGGCCCGAGAGGCGGGCCGACGGCAGCTCGATGGGCAGGCGAACCTCGGGCACGGGACTCATGCCGTCGAGTTGCCGCCGCCAGTAGGAGAGCAAACGGTCGAGCGCCGCGCCGCGCAGGCCGCGCCGCTCCCAGTGGGCGTAGTCCGCGAACTGGATGGGGAGTTCGGGCAGCGCGGGGGCCGAGCCGGTCACGCGCGCTTGGTAGAGCTCCCACGTGTCGCGCACGAGCAGGTTCATAGACCAGTCGTCGCTGACGAAGTGGTCGACGACCAGAAGCAGCAGGTGATCCGCGGGGCCGAGGCGCAGCAGGAGGGTTCTCCAGAGCAGTTCGCCGTCCAGCTCGAAGGGGCGCTGCGCCTCCGCGGAGGCGATTTCGAGGGCCGCTTCGAGGCGCCGCCCCTCGGGGAGGTGTTCGAGGTCGATGACCGTCAGGGCCGGCGTGAGGCTCGGCTCGATCAGGCGCGTCGCCCGGCCGCCCTCGATGGAGAACTTCATCCGCAGCGTCTCGTGCCGGCGCGCGAGGTCGCAGACGGCCTGCTCCATCGCGGCCCGGTCGAGGCGGCCGCGCAGGCGACAGAGCTTGGGCATGACGGCTCTCAGGATCGCGCCGTCGGCCGCCAGCGCCAGCTTCGGGCGGCCCTCGGCCCTCTTCAAACACCCTTCGATGATGCGCTCCTCGCGGAGCGTCAGAGGCAGCTCGCCGCCGCGCGGAACCGGCCTGATGGGCGAAGCCGGCGGGGTTCCCCCGCGGCCCTTAAGCTTCCCGCCGAGCCGGCGCTCCAGCAGCGCCTGCCGCGCGGGCGAAAGTGTAGACCTGCGGGACACGAGCCTCTCCCGCCCCCCCTCGCTCTCCGGCTTGTCCATCTCCTTAAGGAACGCCCTGACGGCCGACGAGCTCTTACGCGGCCCCCGCGGCGCGGCGTTCGAGCACGGCGGGGAACTCCCGCTCCACGTCCGCCACGCCCGAGACCTTGTCGCCGCCGCCCTGCGCCAGCTCCTTTTTGCCGCCGCCCTTGCCGTTGATGTAGGGCACCAGCTCGCGCAGCAGGCTGCCGGCGTCGAACGTGTTCGTCAGTTGCGGCTCGACCGCCACGACGATCCTGACCGCGCCGTTCTCCTTCCCGATGAGGCAGGTCACGCCCTTCAGCTCCTCGGCGACGCGCAGCGCCTCCTCGCGCAGCTGGCTCGCGCCGGCTTCGAGCTGCGCCACCACGTACCTGACGCCGTTCGGGAGCGTGCGGGCCTGCTGCCCGATGTCCACGCGCGTCCGGTCGCCGTTCTCCCCGGCGGCCGGCGGGGCCGTGCGGCTGAGCAGCTTTTCGAGTCGTTCGAGCACGTCGTCGGGGCCGACCTTGAGGCGCGACAGGACGCCGCGCAGCGTCTGCTCGCGCTGCAAGGTGTACTCCAGCGCCGACTCGGCCGTGGTGGCGACGATGCGGCGCACGCCGCTCGCGACGCTGCCCTCGGAGATGATGCGGAACAGGCCGATGTCGCCGGTCGATTCGACGTGCGTGCCGCCGCACAGCTCGGCCGACGCGCTCCCGAAGCGGACGAGGCGGACGGTGCTGCCGTAGTTGTCGCCGAAGAAGGCCAGCGCCCCCTGCCTGAGCGCGTCGTCGTAGGTGGTGCTGACCGTCTCCTTGCGGATGTTCTCGCGGACGTAGCGGTTGACGAGCCGCTCGATGTCGAGCAGCTCTTCGGGGCTGAGCTTCGAAGGGTGCTGGAAGTCGAAGCGGAAGCGGCTCGCCTCGACGAGCGACCCGCTCTGCCTGACGTGCTCGCCGAGGACGGTGCGCAGCGCGCTGTGGAGCAGGTGCGTCGCCGAGTGGTTGCGCTTGATGCGCTCGCGCCGCTCCACGTCCACGCCGAGGCGCGCGACCTGCCCGACCCTCAGCTCGCCCTCGGCCACGCTGCCCCGGTGGACGTGGTAGCCGTCGCCAACCTTGATGCAGTCCTCCACCTCGAAGCGCGCCCCGTCGGCCTCGGCCACGCCCTGATCGCCGACCTGACCGCCGCCCTCCGCGTAGAAGGGCGTCCGGTCGAAGACCACCTCGGCGTACTGGCCCGCCGACGCCTCCTCGACGCGCGCGCCGTCCCTGAAGAGGGCGACGACCCTGCCCTCGGCCTCCGTCTGCTCGTAGCCGAGGAACTCCGTCGGCGCGCCGGCCGACGCGAGCGCGTCGAAGCGGTCGTCGGGCTTCGGCCACTTGCCGGCCTTCTGGAACGCGGCCTCGGTCGAGCCGGCGGCGCGGGAAATCTCCTGATGCTTGCGGAACTCGCCGGCGAACTCCTCCTCGTCCAGAAGCCCGCCCTTGTCGGCCACGAAGTCGCGGATCAGCTCGACCGGCAGCCCGTAGGACGAGGAGAGCGCGAAGGCGTCCGCGCCCGAGACGGTGAAGGGCGGCTCCTTGCAGAGGTGGTCGAGGCGCTCGAGCCCCTTGCCGATGACCCGCTCGAAGTCGCGCCGCTCGCGCTCGAACACCTCCAGGATGCGGTCGCGGTTGGCGGCGAGGTGCGGGTAGTTGACGGCAGACCTCTCGATGACCTCGTTGATGACGCCCTTGAAGTCGAAGCCGGGCGCGTCGGCCCGCGTCACGATCGCGATGGCCTTGCGGATGAGGCGGCGCGGGATGTAGCCGCGCCCCTCGTTCGAGGGCACGACGCCCTCGGAGAGGATGTAGGTCGAGGTGCGGAGGTGGTCGGTCAGGATGCGGTGGTCGGTCTCAGACGCCTCCCGGCCCGCGAGCTGCTGCCTGACGGCCGTGATGATGGGCAGCATCAGGTCGGTGTCGTAGACGCTGTCGAGGCGGTTCATGCTCATCGTCATGCGCTCGACGCCCGAGCCGGTGTCCACGCTGTTGAAGCGCAGCCGCGTGAAGGTGCCGTCCGGCTTCTTGTTCAGCTCCATGAAGACGCCGGCGTTCCAGATTTCGATGTAGCGGCGCTTGGTGTCGAAGTGGCCGCCCGGCTGGTACTCGTCGCCGTACTCGTCGCCGGTGTCGTAGAAGACCTCGGTGCAGGGGCCGCACGGGCCGGAGTCGCCGGCCGGCCCCCAGAAGTTGTCCTCGCCGAGGAAGACGATCTGCCGCGGCTTGAGGCCGAGGCTCTCCCAGACCCTCGCCGACACCTCGTCGGGCGGCAGGTTCAGGTCGGCGTCGCCCTTGTAGACGGTCGCGTACAGCTTCTCCTTCGGGATGCCGAACTTACCGACCAGCAGCTCGACGGCCAGCTCGATGGCCCGCTCCTTGAAGTAGTTGTTGATGGACCAGCTGCCCATCATCTCGAAGAAGGTGAGGTGGTGGCGGTCGCCCACGTCCTCGATGTCGCGCGTGCGGATGCACGGCTGCACGTTGCAGAGGTCGGGGTGCGGCGGCTCGGCCTCGCCGGTGAAGTACCTTTTGAGGGGGGCCATGCCGGAGTTCACGAAGAGGAGGGTCGGGTCGTTGGCGGGGAGCAGCGAGGCCCCCGTAATCCGCACGTGGCCGCGCTCCTCGAAAAACTTGAGGAATATCTCGCGAATCTCCTGACTGCTAATTCTCTCTTTCATACCAATCAACTCCCGGTAACCTTCGGGGCCGCGCCCGGAGCTAAAATCAATTCGCTACCGCCTCACTCGCTTCCCCGGTCGAGCATAAGGTGTTTTTTGTCTACGCTACAGGATAACATCGGACAAAACGGCGCGCCACAGCCGCAGGCGGCTCGCGGAAAAACGGCGCGCGACCTTTGCCTAATTCGGCGGCGGTCAATATCCTGTCGCGTGAGGGCGCGGGGCGGCGGGCCGCGACGCTTCGGCGCTCACGCCCGAACGGACGCCCGTGGGCGGAAAGGAATATGGCTTCAGACTCCGGACTTTCGTCGCCCGGCGGGGCGGCCCCGAACGGCGAAGTGGTTGGTGAGGGCATGACGCTCGTCGTGCTGCACGGGCTGCCGGCCAGCGGCAAGCTGACCGTCGCGCGCGAGCTGAGCCGGCTCACGGGCTACAAACTCTTCCACAACCACCTGACCGTAGACCTGCTCCTCTCGGTCTTCGAGTTCGCCAGCCCGCCGTTCGCCAGACTGCGCGAACTCATCTGGACCGCGGTCATCCGCGAGGCGGCCGCCGCCGGCCTGCCCGGCCTGATCTTCACCTTCACCCCGGAGCGGTCGGTGTCGGAGGATTTTCTGCGCCGCCTCAAGAGTGAGGCCGAAGCGGCGGGGGCGAGCGTCAGGCTCGTCGCGCTCGTCTGCCCCGAGCAGGAGGTCGAGAACCGCCTTCAGGGCGAGACGCGGAAGAGTTTCGGCAAGCTCCAATCGGTCGAGTTGTTCCGCGAGCTGCGGGCGGAAGGCTTCTTCACCATGCCCGACACGCCGGAGAGCGAGCTGGTCGTAGACACTTCGGAACTCACCCCGCGGCAGTCCGCCGACGCCATCCTCGCCGCGCTGAGACTGCCGGCCGCCGGCGGGACTCCTCCCGCTTAACCCGACGGAAGCGCGCCCGGCGCGCGGGCCTTCAGCCGACGCCGATGCCGTCGCCCCGGAAGCAGTGCGGCGGGGCGAAGAGCCTGCGCTGCTCCGCGTCGAGCGCGTCGACCAGCTCGCGCGGCCACGAAAGGTAGAAACGCCCCCACGCGATGTGGCGCGGCGCGTACTTGAAGAGCAGCGAGCGCCGCGCGTGCGGGCCGGCCCAGCGCGTCCCCCGGTGCGAGATGGCCCCCGTGAAGACCAGCACGTCGCCGGCGCGCAGCGGGACGTGCTCGAGGCATTCCGTCTCGTCCAGATCGGCCGGGCGGCGGAGGCCGCTCTTGTGGCTGCCGGGGATGCAGGCGAAGCCGCCGTGCTCCGCCAGCATGTCGGTCAAGGCCCAGCAGACGGTCGTGATGCCGCTGCGCGGGCGGCCGTCGACGACCGAGTAGTACTCCGACATGTCCTCCACGTCCTTCGCCCCGCCGTGCAGCGGCACGCCCGTCATCCCCGGCAGCATGTGGAGCCCGTAGTAGCGGTCGAGCCTCGGCTCCTCGTCGATCACCCTGCGGAGCAGCGGCATGACCCGCTTGTGGGCCAGCAGCGCGCGCAGCCCGTCGCCCCACAGCAGGAAGTCGTGGAAGACCTGACTGCCGAGCGTTTCGCCCGGCGGGCGCTCGATGTTCTTGTCGAGCACGCGGTTCAACTCCCCGACCTCGTCCGCGCTTAGCGCCTGCGGGATGACGAGGAAACCGCGGAGGTCGAACAGGTATAGGTCTCGGTCGGTCACCATGATCGGAGTCTCTCCAGACGGACGGGGCAGGGCGCGGGACACTTTAAGTTGGGGGGGGCGGAATTTCAAGCTTATTTTGCGCGGGCGCGCCGACGCCCCGCCCGCCCCCGCCGGCCGCTTCAGAAACCCAAGTAAGGCCGGAAGCCGCCGGCCCCGAGCTGCGACTCGCGGAGGGCGAGCCGCAGCGCCTCTTCGTCGCCGTCGCGGCGGCGCGGCACCCACGCGGGGTCGAGTTCGCAGACCACGTAGCCCTGATGAATCGTGGCCGATTTTTCGAGGTAGACGCCCAGCGGTTCGGACATGACCGCGCCGTAGACGATGGAGGCGTGGTGAACGGTGCAGCGGGCGAGCGGCCCGGCCGGCTCGGCGTCGCCCCAGCCCGACAACTCCAGAAACGCGCAGTGAACCAGCCCGAGCGGCCAACTGCGGTCGGCGATCTGCTCGAAGCAGAGGCGCGTGGGCGCGGCGAACATGACGTAGAAACCGGGCGCGAGCGACCCCACGCCCGACAGCAATCCGGGGCCGGGCACGTACTCGGTGTCGAAGACCGTCGCCTCCATCCGGTAGAGCGGCAGCTCGAACCCCCGGCGCGCGAGGAAGACTTTCGGCTCGAGGACGCTGACGTAACGCTTCGGGGCGCACACCTCACGCAGGGAGACGGGCCTTAGCGGCCCCGGGTCGAAGGCGAGCCACTGTTCGAGGTAGTGCTTCCTCGTCGAGAACCCGACCTGCCCGCAATAGTAGCGCAGGCAGTCCATCGCCAACTGCCGCGCGTCCTGCCGCCCCGCGCGCCCGTAAGCTTCGGCCAGCACGAGCAGCAGCCAGACCATGCAGTTGACTTTGTCCGACGGGTACCGGGGGGCCGGGTGCCAAGTGCCCGGCCCCTCGCCGAGCACGTCTTCGTAGACGACGCTGTGGCCTCTGGTGGCCTCGATGGCCTCCGCCAGCCGCGCATAAAGGTTGACGCGCGCCGGGCCGGGGGGCGACGCCGCCCCCGCCTGCCGCCCGCGTATGATCGTGACCTGAGACATGCTCCCCCTTGCCCGCCGGCCCGGCGCGGCCGTGCCCTAGACCTTGATGAAGTTTCGCTCTTTGAGGACGCCGGGGCCGACGAACTCGACGTTGAGCGCGACGCCCCCTTCGCCGAGGTGGTCGGCGAGCGCCGTCCCCGGCGCGTCCATCAGGTGGGAGACGATCATGGTCGTCAGCTCCCGCGTCCGTTCCGCGAAGTAGTGCGGGGCGTAGCGTAGTTCGAGGACGAGGTCGATCCGCAGCCGCGCGCCCTCCTCGGCCGCGCGGAGCGAGATGAGCGGCAGCGACCCGATGGAGCGGTCGCTGGCCGTATGCACGTTGGCGTTCCACGCGTGGAGGTTGAGGTCGGGGACGGGGCTGAGGAAGTCGTAGAGCGGGGCCGGGAAGATGAGCCAGTCGGTGCGGCCGCCGCGCCGCCGGCCGACCGCGTTGCGCCGCTTGCCGAGGAACTCGAACGTCATCGTGCCGACGCACTCGCTCTCGGCGCGCCGCACGAGGTCTCCCGTCTCGTAGCGGATGAGGGGTTGTATCTGCGCGAACGGGTGCAGGCTCGTCAGCGCGAGCGCGCCCACGCCCCGCTCGACCGCCCGGCCCGTGTCCACGTCCACAACCTCGCCGACGAGGATGGGGTCGAGGTGGAAGCGTTCGCACCTGTGGCAGCGCATCGCGCCGCCGATGATCTCGGTCAGCGTGAAGTGGTCGTTGACGACCGCGCCCCACGAGTCGCGCAGGAACTTGCGCCGGTGCGCGGTGAGGTGGCTGCCCGTGGTGTTGATGGCCTTGATGCCGAACTCCCGCGGGTCGCGCCCCTGCTCCAGAAGGTAGCTCGTGAAGAATTGCAGCTCGTGCTCCGGCCCGCTCAGAAGGGTGATGCGCGCGTCGTGGCCGGGGATGCTGTAGGTGGTTTCGAGCATCCGCACGGTCTCGCGCAAAAGTCCGTCGTCGGTCAGCCCGCTGAAGAAGGGGATGCCGACGGCGGGCAGGGGGATTTGCGCGCCGTGGTGGAAGTTCGGGAACGAAAGGCTCAGCGGCAGCGACGCCAGCGCCTCGACCTGCGGCTGAAACATTTGCAGGTAGTAGCGCGTCAGGAAGGCGACCTCCTCGTGCGACTTGTAGACGCTGATGGTCGCGCCGGTCGTCCCCGTCGTGTGCGCGATCGAGCGGAGGCGCACGTCCGAGGCGATGAAGTCATGCAGGCGCCCGGCCACGTGCTCGCGGTTGATGAGGGGCCAGCAGCCGAGGTCGGGCGGGTCGCCGTCCGGGACTTGGTTCCAGCGCTCGTAATCGGGCGACTCGTAGAACCGCGTGTGGCGGCGCGCGTGCGCGACGGTGCGCCTGAGGAGGTAGCCGTGCAGCGTGTTGAGGAGGGCTTGGTTGAAGGGGTGGTAGGTGGCCGCCGGCCGGAAGAGGTCGGCGAGTGACTCGGGGTCGAGTTCGCCCGCCGCCTCCAACTGGCTCTTCAGCTCGCCGGCGAATCTCCGCGAGGCTTCTGTCTGTTCCATGAACGTCGTCTCGCTTTACGGAAGTCGGAGTCGCCCGCCGGCCGCGCCGCGCGCCGTGGGCCGGGCGGTTCCGCGACACGTCGGGCGCGCGGGAGCCGCCTTACTCGATCAGAGGAGTAGAGCGGGGCAAGGTGAGGCGGACGGGAAGGCTGCTGAACATACTTCTTCGAGGACCGATAAGCTCGTCAGTCCGTTTGATGACGCGCCGGGTTTAATCAGGCCGGCGCGGCGCGCGCTACCTGCCGCCCTTCGGGTCGAGCGGAAGGGTGTTGGCGGCGGCGATCTCCGTGGTTTGCAGAGCCACCTCGGCCGCCAGCAGCGCCGAGACCTCGGAGATGACTTGCCTCGTCAGAGACGCGGCGAGCTGGCGGCTCTGGTCGTCCGACAACTCGGTGGCTTGCGTCCTGAGTTGCGCGTACACGAATTCCACGATCGACTTCCTGCCCTGCGGCGTCTCTTCTTTCGCAGACTTCCTGCCTTTTGACCTGTCGTCTTTCATATCACCTCCAGTGCTTTCGGCTTCCTTGTGAGAAGCGTCCCGGCTGCGTTGACAGCCTTGAGTTTTCCGGCCGCGTGAATATCCCCTGAGGCGGTCGCGCGGCCGGAGTTGGGTTAACGCCTGTGGCCGTGGCCGCGTCCGGGCCGTCTCGCGGGCCCTTCGCACGGCCGAAAATTGAGTAACCTCCCGCGCCTCACGCGTCGCGGCGGAACGTCGCGCGGCGGGTCGCCTGCGCGGCGACGGCCGCCGACGTTCGTCAACGCCGGAGGCTCAGGCCCGGCCCGTAGTCACACTTGTCCGACTGATACGCCGAACGCGGCGAGGAGTTGCGGCGCTATCGAGGCGGGAGGATGTCAATAAACTTCAGTTAATCGGCGCATTATATGCCCGACTAAGAAGATGAAGCAAGAGTTAGGGAAACGCGCCGCCATTTCCTTCGGCCGCCGGGTAAGGGCCGGGCGGTTAACGGCGTCGCGGGCGCGGAAGAATGGCGCGGACTCGGGGCCGGGCGGTGCGGACTCGGAAGCGTCGCCGCCGCGGCGCGCGCGCGGATGAACGGGGGTTTGACTGATGTGATACCATCGGCCTCGTCCGGTCGCGACCCGCCCCGCCGGGGGCGAATCTCCGCCTCGCGAACGCGAAGGGCATTCGCGCTCGCCTCGCAGGCGTCGCCGACCGCAGAGTCCAAGTTCGCCCGTCCGACGCCTGAAACGGCCAGCTCGTCCAGTTCCGTTCTCGCGCTCGCGTGCGCGCCCCGCCCCGTCCGGCCGCGGCGCGCGCGGCGGCGGGAGGGGTGCCCCGCAATGACTCAACTCGCGCGTCCCCTGCGGATTGCGTTTCTGATGCCGCAGACGGCCCCTCACCCCATCGGCGGGGCGAAGACTGTTTACACCTACGCGGACGCGCTGGCCGCCAGAGGCCACCGAGTCGTCGTCGCGCACCCGCGCGAGTCGCTGCTCGCGGCGGTGCGTTACCGCCTCGACGTTGACCCGGATCGCGAGTCGCGCGGCGGCGCCCCCGGCGACGCAGACCTCGCCGCCGAGTGGAAGCGACACGAGTCGCGGGGCGACCCGCACCCGTGGTACCAATCGCGGCCGGACGTGCTCAACCTCGTCGTGCCGAGTCTCGCGGAGGAGCACGTCGGCGGGCCTTTCGACGTGACGGTGGTCAACAACCGGCGCGCGGTCGCGTGGGCGCAGTCCTACTCGCCGCGGATGGGCCGCAGGATTTACTTCCTGCAGGACTACGAGAGCTACATGCTGGGCGACGAGGCCGAGCGCGAGGAGGCGCGGCGCACGCTGCGCCTCGACTGGCCTCTGGTCTGCACCTCTCTGGCCGGGGCGCGGCTGGTCGAGTCGGCCGCGGGCAAGCCCTGCCATCTGGTCCGCAACGCGATCGACACGCGCCTCTTCCGCCCCTTCATCCCCGTCGGCGGCGACGAGCGGACGCTGATCGGGTTCCCGGCGCGGGCCGAGCGGACGAAGCGCACCTACGACGCGGTGCGGGCCGCCGAGTTGGCGCGGCCACACCTCCCGCCGAGCGTCGGCTTCTGGTGCTTCGGGCACGAGCGCATCCCGGGGCTGCCCGACTGGATCACCCACCACGTCGGCCCCGACGACTCGCGGCTGGCGGAACTCTACAACCGCTCGCGCCTCTTCCTCGTGCCGTCGGAGCACGAGGGCTTCGGCCGGCCCGGAGCGGAGGCGATGGCGTGCGGGGCCGCGCTGATCTCGTCGAGGAACGGCGGCGTCGAGACCTACGCGACCGACGGCGAGACGGCCGTCCTCTGCGCCCCGCGCGAGCCGGAGCAGATGGCGGCGGCCGTCCGGCGCTTGACGGATGACGAGGCGACGCGCCGCCGCATCGCCGAGTGCGGGGCCGAGAGCATCTCGCGCTGGAGTCTGGACGAGGCCGTCGACCGATTCGAGAAGCTGCTCGCGGCGGAAGCCGCGAAGCGCCCGCGGCCCTAGCCGCCGCGGCGCGGGCCCCCAAACCTCAACAGACCGGAACGCGGTTAATCGCTAAGGGAGCGTGGCGAATGCGTAAGCTCGTGCTGAGGACGGCCGTGCGGCCGGGAGGTCTGCGATGAAGGCGGCCATTGCGATGTGGAAGAACCCGCGCATGATCGTGATGACGGCGGTCGTGGCGGCCATCTACGCGTCCACGCAGATCGTCCTCAACCCTTTCGCCATCATCCTCGTCCCCGGCGTCATCAAGTTCAGGATATCGAACATCTTCACGATGTTCCTCGCCCTCCTGTTCGGCCCGGCGGGGGCTTTCGGCGTCGGCTTCGGCAACGTCATCGGCGACTACTTCACGGGCGGGGTGGGGCTGGGCAGCTTCTTCGGCTTCCTCTCGACTCTGGCCGTCGGCTACGTCGGCTACACCTTCTGGCTGCGGCTGCGCGACCCTTCGAGCGGCAAGGCGCGGCAGGTGGTGGTCTACCTCTTCACGGGGCTCGTCGCGGGGGCGGTGACGGGCGTCGTCCTCGCGTGGGGGCTCGAGCTGCTGGGCCTCGCGCCGTTCGGGCTGACGAGCACCGTCCTCCTCATCAACTTCGCCCTCGGGGACTGGGCCGGCGGCATCCTCTACCTGCTGGTCTACGAACGCTTCAGGCTGCTGGGGCTGACGTGGACGGAGATGATGGAGCCGTCGGACATCGGCGAGGGGAAGTTCGCGTGGCTGGGCGTGACCCTGATGACGGTCGGCGGGTTCGGCGGCTGGGTGGCGGGAACCTACCTCGGCGGGGGGTTCGCCGCCCAGAGCTTCTTCTTCGCGTTGACCCTCCTCGCCGCCATCCTCCTCTAAGACGCTGACGGGCATGACTGCCGCCATCCAGATCGAGAACCTGACGTTCACCTACCGGGGCCGGGACGAGCCCGCGCTGGCGGGCGTCGACCTGTCGGTGGCCGAGGGCCAGTTCGTCGCCGTCATGGGCCACGCCGGGTGCGGCAAGTCCACGCTCTGCATGTGCCTGAACGCGCTGATCCCGCGCTTCTTCAGGGGCGAGTTGCGGGGCGCGGTCGTCGTCCGCGGGCGCGCCGTCGCCGAGTCGGCGATCAGGGAGATGGCGCGCGAGGTCGGGCTGGTCTTTCAGGACTTCGAGTCGCAACTGGTCTCGACGGAGGTGGAGCAGGAGCTCGCCTTCGGGCCGGAGAATTACGGAGTCCCGAGGGAGGAGATACTTCGGCGCGTCGACAAGTACCTGTCGCTGGTGCGGCTCGGCGAGCTGCGCGGGCGGGAGCAGGCGACCCTCTCCGGCGGGCAGCGACAGTTGCTCGCGGTCGCGTCGGTCTTAACCCTCGAGACGCCCATCGTGGTGCTCGACGAGCCGACGAGCGACCTCGACCCCGCGAACCGCGAGGAGGTTCTGGGCATCGCGCGGCGGATCGCCGAGTCGGGCCGGGTCGTCGTCATGGTCGAGCACGAGCCGGAGGCGGTGATCGGGGCCGACCGAATCCTGCTGATGCGCGAGGGGCGCGTCCTCGCCTATGACAGCGCCGAGAAGCTGCTCTCGCGGGTCGACCTGATGGAGGAGGCCGGCGTCCGCCCGCTGCAAATGGTCGAGCTGTTCCGGAAGTTGGGGTTCGCGCAGGCGCCGCTGACTCTCGAAGAGGGGCTGGAACTGCTCCGCGCGAACAAGCGCGCCGTGAGGCGGGGGCCCGGGCCGGACGGCGGCGGCGCGGGCGGCCCCGTCATCCTCGAGGCCCGCGGCCTCTCGCACGTCTACCCGAACGGGAACGTCACGGCGCTGAGTCGCCTGAATCTGCGGATACGCGAGGGCGAGTTCCTCGCCGTCCTCGGGCAGAACGGCTGCGGCAAGAGCACGCTCGGGAAGCTGCTCAGCGGGCTGCTGCGCCCGACCGAGGGCGAGGTTCTGTTCGAGGGGGAGAGGACGGGGGAGGCCGCCCGCGGCGCTCTGGCCCGGCAGGTCGGTTACGTCTACCAGAACCCGGCCTATCAGGTCTTCGCCGCCAACGTCTATCAGGAGGTCAGCTTCGGCCTCCGCAACTTCGGCGTCCCCGAGGCGGAGATTAAGCCGAGGGTGGCCGAGGCGCTGGAGGCCGTCGACCTCAAGGGCTACGAGGAGCGCGACCCTTTCGGCCTGACGCGCGGCGAGTTGCAGCGGGTGGCCGTGGCCTCCATCCTCGTCTCGCGCCCGAGGGTGCTCATCCTCGACGAGCCGACGACCGGCATGGACTACCGCCAGCAGCGCGGCATGATGGAGATGCTGACGCGGCTCCACCGGGCCGGCCACACCCTGATCGTCATCACCCACAGCATGTGGGTGGCGGCCGAGTACGCGACGAGGGCGCTCGTCATGCGCGGCGGCGAGATCATCCTCGACGGCCACCCCCGCGAAGTGTTCGCCGAAGAAGAACTCCTCGCCAGCGCCCACCTGAAGCCGCCGCCCGTCGTGCAGCTCAGCAACCGGCTGGGCGCGGGGGCTCTGACGGTGGACGAGTTGGCGCGGGCGCTGGCCGTCTGAAGCCGGCCGCGTCGAACCCCAGCACCAGACCAACGCCGGCGGCCCGGCCGGCCGGAAGCCCGGACTCGGTAGCCAATGTTCAGAAGCCTGTATCTGGCCCGCCGGTCGGCCGTCCACCGGCTCGACCCGCGGACGAAAATCATCGGCCTGCTCGCGCTCTCGTCGCTGCTCTTCGTCTTCAACCACCCGCTCTACGTGAGCGCCGTCGCGCTGGGCGTCGTGGGCGTGATGGCGCTGGCGCGCTCGCTCCTGAACCTCTACAGGAGCCGCTACCTGCTGCTGCTCTCGCTGCTGCTGCCGCTCGTCATGTGGCAGTTCTTTATGGAGGGCCCGACGGTGGTCGGGCGCGTGGGGCCGCTCGTGCTGACGCGCGAGGCGCTGCTCTTCGGGGTCGCCTCGGGCGTGCGCTTCTCCTCGCTGCTGCTCGTCGGCCTGCTGTTCGCCTCGGCGGTGCCGGTCGAGGAGTTTCTGATCGGCATGGTGCGGCTCGGGGTGCCCTACCCCGTGGCCTTCATCTTCTCGCTGGCGGTGCGCCTCGTGCCCACGTTCGGCTCGGTGCTCACCACCATCGTGGAGGCGCAGGTCGGGCGCGGCCTCGACCTTGAGACGCGCAACCCCGTGCGGCTGACGCGCAACCTCGTGCCGCTGTTCGTGCCCTTCCTCGTGTGCGCCATCCGCTACGGCTCGCAGCTCTCGATGGCTCTGGAGAGCAAGGGCTTCAGCATCAGCGCGAAGCGCACCTACGTGCGCGAGCTCGAGCTGAGGGCCGCGGACTACTGGGCCTTCGCGTTCCTGCTGGCGTCGGCGGCGGCCTGCGTCGCGCTGAGGGTCGCGGGCTACGGGGTGATTCCGAACTTGGAGACTTGAGGGGCGGGGTTCTTTAAAGACTGCGGCCGGAGGGGGCGAGCCCCCGCCGCCTTCTTCCGTGGGTCGGTGTGAGCACTCGGGCGGCGCGCGGGGGCCGCTAACGGTCGAGCGCGGCCATTTGAAATTCGGGGTAGCGCGTGCCGGCGGCGGCGCCTTTCGGGGCCGCCTCGTCGATGCGCCTCAGCTCCTCGGCGCTGATCTTAACGTCGGCCGCGCCGACGTTCTCTTCGAGGTATTTGCGCCGCTTCGTGCCCGGGATCGGCACCACGTCCTCGCCCTGCGCGAGCACCCACGCCAGAGCCAACTGCGAAGGCGTGCAGCCCTTCTCGGCCGCTATCTCCTCGATGCGCGCGACGAGTTCGAGGTTCTTCCGGAAGTTCTCGCCCTGAAAGCGCGGGCTGATGCGGCGGTAGTCGTCCGGGGCCAGATCGTCGAAGCTCCTGATCTGCCCGGAGAGGAACCCGCGGCCGAGCGGGCTGTAGGCGACGAAGCCGACGCCCAGCTCGCGGCAGGCGGCGAGCAGCCCGTCCTCGGGGTCGCGGCTCCACAGCGAGTATTCGGTCTGGAGCGCGGCGACGGGGTGGACGGCGCAGGCGCGCCGGACGGTCTCGGCCGCCGCCTCGGAGAGGCCGATGTAACGCACCTTCCCCTCCTCGACGAGCCGCGACATCTCGCCGACCGTCTCCTCGATGGGCGTCTTGGGATCGACCCGGTGCTGGTAGTAGAGGTCGATGGCGTCGACGCCGAGGCGGCTCAGGCTCTCCTCGCACGCGCGGCGCACGTAGGCGGGGCTGCCGTCGACGCCGAGGAAGGTGCCGTCCTCCAGACGGACGTTGCCGAACTTGGTCGCCAGCACGACCCCGTCGCGGCGCCCTTTGACGGCGCGCCCGAGCAGCCGCTCGTTCGTGAACGGGCCGTACATGTCGGCGGTGTCGAAGAAGTTGACGCCCAGCTCCAGCGCGCGGTGGATGGTGGCGATCGACTCCTGCTCGCTCGCCGGCCCGTAGAACTCCGACATCCCCATGCAGCCCAGCCCCAGCGCCGAGACCCTCAGCCCGCTCCTGCCCAGTTCCCTCGTCTCCATCTTTGCTCCTAAGCCGTCTGCCCGTACATGGCCCGCGGGTTGTCCCACAGAATCTTCCTGCGGAGCCCCTCGGGCACCATCTCCACGAAGTCGTCAATGTATGAAGGGTGGTGATCGGGGTGGGGGAAGTCGCCCTGAAAGACGATGCGGTCTTCGCCGATGAGGTCGGCCACGTCCGCCACGAACGGCTCGGCCTCGCAGGCGATGTAGCACTGCCGGCGGAAGTAGTCCACGGGCGACATCCTGACGTTCTCGGCCAACTGCTCGCGGCTCAGGCCGGCGAGCAGCCGCGGGATGTTGCGGCCCCACACGTCGTCGCGCTTCTGCGAGGCGAAGAACATCCGTTCGAGCCTCCACAGCACGCTCGGCAGCCAGCCGCAGCCGGATTCGAGCAGCGCGACCCGGAGGCCGGGGTGCCGTTCGAGCGTGCCGGAGAGGAGCAGGTTGGCGAAGTGCTGCCCGAACATGTTGATGTTGAAGAACTCGAAGGGGCTCGGCGGGCGTTCGAGCGGCTGGTTGTCGAGGTAGACGGGCGAGGTGACGGGGTGGAAGCTGACGAGGATGCCGTCGCGCTCGCAGGCCGCCCAGATCGGTTCGAGGTCGGCGTCGGCGCTCGTCCGCCCGTCGGGGAAGCGCGAGAAGCAGGCCGCGGCGAAGCCGAGCGCGCGCGTGCGCTGAATCTCCTCCAAGGCCAAAGCCGGCTCGTGCAGCGCGATCATGGCGACGGGCTTGAGCACCTCCGGCGCGGCGGAGCAGAATTCGAGCAGCCAGTCGTTGTAGACGCGGCAGCACTCGATGCCGAGCGGCCCCATGCCGTCGAAGCACGGCAGGTAGAGGCCGAGCGAAGGGTACATGAAGCCCTGATCGAAACCCTGTTTGGCGAGGGCGGCGGCCGTGTACTCGGGCGAGTACCACTTCTCGTCGTAGTGCTCGGGCAGCTCCGGGTAGCGCTGCTCCCAGAGTCTGCCGTCGGACATCGTGGCCGCGCCGGGGAAGAGGTCGTTCGTCACCTCGGCCGACAGCACCTGCGAGCCGCCGCCTTCGGCCTCCGCGATGTGGCGGCGCAGGCCCTCCCAGCCCGCCGCCTCGAAGGCGGCCCAGCGGCCGCGCGAGCTGTGGGCGATCTGGTTGCCGAAGCGGTAGCCGAGCGCGCGCCCGAACTCCTGCGGGAGCCGGCCGCGCAGCTCCTCGCGGGCGCGTTTGGTCAGCAGAAAAGGGTCTTCGTAGACGTGTGCGTCGGCGTCAATGGCGGGGAATCCGGCGAGCATCTGGTCACCTCCAGCGCGGGAGTATAGAACAGTCGGCCGCGGCCGAACAGCGAAAAGTGTGGACGGGCCGGGCCGGGCCGGCCTATACTTCGCGCGCACCACACCACGCCACGCGCCGGGGCCGCGTCCGCCCGCGACAGACTGGTGTCGGCCGCGACGGCACTTGCGGCGACGCCCGGCGAGAAGGAGACCATCTTGAACCTCGTAATGATATCGCTCGACACGCTCCGGGCGGACGTGGCCTACTCGGGCCGCTTCCCCTCCATCGAGCGGCTCCGCGCGCGGGGCTGCTCCTTCATGACGACCGTCTCTTCCTCGCCGCTCACGCCGATCAGCCACGCCACCATCTTCACCGGCCTCCAGCCGCCGAACCACGGCATCCGCCACCTGCTCAAGGAGCAGATGAACCCCGCGGCGCGGACGCTCACCGAGGTGATGGCCGAGGCCGGCTACAACACCGGCGCCGTCGTCTCGTGCCCCGGCATGAACCGCTGGTACGGCCTCAGCCGCGGGTTCGCGCACTACGACGACTGGATTCCGCCGCTGGCCGACGGGCGCGACGCCCTGCAGGTGATCGACGTGGAGCTGCGCGGGACGGCCCTCAAGCGCGCGCCGCTCGTCGTCGAGCGCGCGCTCGAATGGGCGCGGCGCGCGGGGCCGGGGCCGAAGCTGCTCTTCGCCCACTTCTTCGACGCGCACTGGCCTTACGAGTCGCCCGAGGAGCCGCCGCCGGGGACGGCCAACCCGTACGAGGGCGAGGTCTGGTACATGGATCGCTACCTCGGCCTCCTGCTCGACGGCCTCGCCGAACTCGGGATGACCGACGAGAACACGACCTTCGTCCTCTTCTCCGACCACGGCGAAGACCTCGCCGGCTGGTACGAAAACGACCACAGCGGCGAGCTGGGCCACCCGGAGGAGAAGGGGCACGGCTGCCTGCTCTTCGACGCCACGCAGCTCGTCCCGCTCGTCGTCTGCGCGCCGGGGGTGACGACGCCGGGGTCGCAGGTCGCGGAGCAGGTGCGCCTCGTCGACGTGGCGCCCACCGTCCTCGAACTGATGGGCCGCGACGGCCTCGAATGCGACGGCAGGTCGCTCGTGCCCCTGCTGCGCGGCGAGCCGATGCCGCACGCCCCGGCCTACTGCGAGGCGTTCTACCGCGAGGAGCTGGCCTCGATGAACCAGCGCTGGGCGCACCTGCTGCCGCTCAAAGGCATCCGCAACCCGGGCGAGAAGGTGGTCTGGGAGGTGGGCGGAGAGAGGGTCGAGTCCTACGACATGCTGCAAGACCCGTGCGAGCGCAACCCTCTGGTGCTCGTGGACGGGCAGCCGCGTTGAGCGCGGCGCGCGCCGCGCGGCCGCCTACCCGACCCGCGCGGGCGCGGGGGCCGGCGTCGCGGTGACGCCGAGCGCGGCGAGTTCGGCCAGCAGCGACCTGAGCCGCGGCCCGTTTTGCTCCGGGTCGGGGTAGTCGGTCGGCAGGAAGCCGATCCTCTCGACCAGCTTCTCGGCGCGGTAATTCTCCCGCGCCGTCCGGTGGGGCATGAGCGGCGTCTGGTAGTCGGTCTGCCAGAGGAACGGAACCGCGCCGTCGTTCTTCCAGCGCACGTCCCGCAAGGTCTGCTGGCGGAGAGCGCGCGCCGTCCGCACGTCCATGCCGGAGTGAGTCCACGAGTAGTCGGGGTTCTCCGGGTCGGCGACGAGGATGTTGAAGCGCTGCGCGTCCTCCCAGACGGGCATCGTCTCGTCCTGAAGCGAGAAGACGGAGAGGGTGAAGTGGCCCTCGTACTCGTCGACGAGGAAGTCGTGCGTCTCCCGGTAGTCCTCGGGCGTCTCGCCGGGGTAGCCGGCCATGAACGACATCCGGTAGCCCACGGGGCTGCCGCGCAGGAGCCGGAACGCGGTGCGGTTCTGCTTGGCGCTCACCTTCTTGTCCATGTAGTCGAGCGAGTTGTCGCTCATCGACTCGAACCCGATGGAGAGCGTGCGGCAGTGGGCGCGCGCCAGCGATTCGATGACGGCCGGGTTCGAGAGCACGTTGGCCCGCGTGAACGCCTCCCAGCCGATGCCGGCCGCGGGCAGGAGCGCGAGCAGCTCCCGGAAGCGCGTCTGCGGCACGGTGAAGGTCGAGTCCAGCGCGCGGATGTGTCTGGCCCCGTTCACCTCACGGTAATTCACCCAGTCGGAGACGATGCGCTGCGCCGACTTGTAACGCCACTTGGGCGAGGCGGCCGGGAACGAGCAGAACTTGCAGGTGAAGGGGCAGCCCCGCATCGACTCGTAAGGCACGATCGGCGTCGGCCCGCGGAAGGTGGGCGCGGGGTGGGTCTCGATGTCCACGTACTGCAACGCCTGCGAGCCGCAGCAGGCCGCGCCCGACCCGCTCCGCATCACGAGGTTCGGGACGGCGTCGAAGTCGTGCCGGCCTTCGAGGGCGCGCAGCAGCAGCGGCAGCGCCAGCTCGCCGTCGCCGCGGACGACGGCCAGCACCTCCGGGTGGTCGCGCAGAATCTTTTCGTACTTGAGGTTGCTGAACTGCCCGCCGACGACGACGGGCGTGCCCGGGAGGCGGGCCGCGATCCAGTTGACGGCGCGGGCGAGCGAGACCCGGTCGCAGATGAAGGTCGTCGAGAGCAGGACGCAGTCGAACGCGCCCGCCGAGGGCTCGCCCTCGCCGTCCCAGACGGCGTCGAGCGGCAGGTACTCGTAATCCACCCCGGCGTGGTCGAGGATGGAGAGCACGGTCGCGGCCGACAGGTTCGGGATGGGCGCGCGTTCGACGGCGGGCTGGTCGTCCACGATGAGCGAGAGCGAGCCGCTCCGCTCGCGGCGCAGCAGTTGATGCCGGCGGCCGTCGGGCCCTTCGAAGGCGAGCGAGCGCAGGTCGAAACCGGCGTGCGCGCCGTCGGGCGACGGGCGCGCGAACCTGTCGGCGCCCCCCGGCTCGAAGAGCGAGCCGACCAGATCGGTGCTCTGTTTGAAGTAAGGGCCCAAGCCCGCGAGCAAGAGGACCTTCATGGCGGCTCCTTCGGGTGAAGTTTACCGGCGCGGCGTTAGCGTACACGGTCGCCTTTATCTTGTCTAGAGTCAGGAAATGGGAATCGCGCGCGGGCGGGCGGGCGGGCCGCCTAAAAATCTCGACACGGAAAGCTCTTTGTGCCAGAATGCCGTGGCCGACGACACCAGAGGTCTTTCAGGATACGACCGCCAGCGTTCCCTTATAAGGAGCCGCCTCATGTCTGCCCATCAATCCGTTACGGACGCCTCTGCCAGTGGCATGACCGCCCTGTTGGACAACCTCGTGCGAGGGGGGGCGATACCGCCGTTCGTCTACTGCTACCCGACGCGGTCTTCCTACCGCGAGCTCGACCCGGGCTGGACTCTCGAACGCATCTGGGACGAAGACCTCGGCGTCTCGCTCACGCGCGACCTGAACGTCTACATCCACGTGCCGTTCTGCCGCTACAAGTGCGGGTTCTGCAACCTCTACACGGTGACGACCGTCGAGCAGGAGTTGTACGACCTCTACGTGGACGCGGTCTGCAAGGAGATTCTCCGCCACCGGGACATCATCGGGCAGCGCAGCGTCCGCACCGTCTACATCGGCGGCGGGACGCCGAGCCTGCTCTCGATCCGCCACTTCGAGGCCATGTTCGCCGCCATCGACGAGGTCTGCGGCAACTGGCGGCCGGGGGTCGACGAGGTCTGCATCGAGGCGACGCCCGACTCCATCGTCTCCTCGCCCTCGACCATCGCGCGGCTCATGGAGCTGGGCCTGACGCGCGTCAACATGGGCGTGCAGTCGCTCGAAGCGGCCGAGCTGCGCGAGGCCGGGCGCACGCGCGCCGGGGCCGACGTGATCCGGCAGGCCACCGAGATCGTCAAGGCGCACGCCCTGCCGAACCTCAGCACCGACCTCATCATGGGCTTCGCCGGGCAGACCGACGAGTCGTGGCTGCGCTCGGTCAACGCGCTCGTCGCCCTCAACCCGGAGACGATCTCCACCTACTTCCTCACCGTGCGCCCGGACGCGTGGTTCTCCAAGACCGGCAACTACATCTACCAGCGCAGCCCCGAACTCTACCGGCGCTACGAGACGGCGCGCGAGATAATTCTGGCCGCCGGCTACGTGCAGGAGTCCAACGTCCGCTACAAGAAGATGGGCCTCGGCGGCTACCGGCAGAAGGTGCTTCAATTCCACGGCGTGCCCGTGCTCGGCATCGGGGCCGGCGCCCGCACCTACACCAACACCGTGGACTACATCTTCGGCGGCAGCTCGACGCCGCACGAGTCGCAGGTCTGGGAATACATCAACGAGGTGCAGTCGGGCGGGGCGCGCATCCGCGCCGGGTTCGTCTACGACGACGCCGAGCGCATCCGCAAGCGGCTCGCGCTCGACCTCTTCGACCTCGACCTCTCGTCGCTCGAACGCTACCACTACTCGGAGCACAAGCCGCTGTTCGCCGACACGCTGAAGGCGTGCGTCGAGCTGGGGCTGGCGACGCAGGTGGGCGCGGAGCGCTACCAGCTGACGCCGAAGGGTTACAAGTACCGCGACATCATCTCGTGGCTCGTCTTCTCCGACCGCGTCATCGAGCGGGACAAGGAGTTCTACGAGGGGCTGCACCTCGCCAACCAGTCGGCGGTGCGGGGCATCGGCAAGAGCGTCCCCGTCAGCGGGCTCACGGTCGGCGGCAGGCTGGCGGATCGCACGGCCTGACGCACCTCCCGGCCGCGGCAGCGCCCGCGCCGCGCCCGCAAAGCATGAACGAGCGCGCGACAGTCGATAACGTCCGCGGCGTCGTCTTCGACCTCTTCGGGACGCTGACCGACGGGAGCGTGGAGGCCGAGCGCGGCGCGCTCTACGCGGAGTTGGCCGGCGTGCTCGAAGTCCCGCGCGAGCCGTTCGTGCGGCTGATGCGCGAGACCTTCCACGACAGGTCGGTCGGGGCTTTCGGCGGCGTGCGCCAGACGCTGGCCCGCCTCGCCGCCGCGCTCGGCAGAGAGGCCGACGAGCGGACGCTGGACGCGGCCGTCGAGCTGAGGCTGGAGATCGAGCGCCGCCTCGCCAAGCCGCGCGAGGACTCCGTCAGCGTGCTGCGGGCGCTCGGCGAGCGCGGCCTCGCCGTCTGCGTCATCTCCGACTGCGGCCCCGAGACGCCTTCGATCTGGCCCTCACTCCCTTTCGCCGGGCTGGTGACCCGGCCCGTCTTCTCGTGCGACCTGCGGGTGCGAAAACCCCACCCGTCGCTCTACGAACTGGCCGCGAGCCGCCTCGGCCTCGCGCCGCGCGACTGCCTCTACGTCGGCGACGGCGGCAGCCGCGAGCTGACGGGCGCGCTCGCCGCCGGCATGCGCGCCGTCCGGCTCGCCGTCTCCGGCGAGGACTGGGGGGCCGACATCCGTTACGAACCAGACGACGGTTTCTCGGGCGCGTTCGTGCCCAGCCTCTCCGCGCTCTTAGAGCTTTGGGCGACGCCTCACGGGCCGGGCACCTAACCGTGAAGACAACTTTCGT
>DATMVI010000084.1:0-5784 GCA_035563275.1 Pyrinomonadaceae bacterium | reverse complement strand
GCGCGTTCGCGGGCGCGCGCGGGGGGCGCTGGTGGGTGGCCGGCCTGCTCGGCGCGGCCGCCGGGATGACGCGCGTCAACGGCCTGCTGCTCGTCCCGGCGCTCGCCTGCGAGGCGTTCGAGCAGCACCGCGCCGGGGGGTGGCGCTGGCGCTGGGATCACCTGTGGGCGCTCGCGCCCGGCTTGGGCTTCGGCGTCTACCTGCTCATCAACTTTCACGTCTTCGGCGACCCGTTCGCGTTCCTCCGCGCGCAGGATCAGTTCTGGTACAAGCAACTGACTTGGCCGTGGGAGGGCGTCGTGAAGACGTGGGAGGCGGTGGCCGGGCGCGCGCCGGCCGAGTCCCTGATGGTCGGGTGGCAGGAGTTGTTCTTCGTCCTCGTCGGCTTGGGCGGCGTGGTCTGGAGCTGGGCGAGCCTGCGCGCTTCGTACGCGGTCTGGATGAGTCTGAACTGGCTGCTGTGGACGAGCACGAGCTTCGTCCTGAGCGTGCCGCGCTACACGCTGGTGATGTTCCCGCTCTACATCCTTCTGGCGCGGGCGGCGGCGCGCTGGCCGGTCGCGGGCGGCCTCGTCGTCGTCTGGTCGCTGCTCTTCATGGGCCTCTTCATCGGCCGCTTCGTGACGGGCAACTGGGCGTTCTGAAGCGGGCAAACTTAAACTCTGAATTCCGGCGGGGGGTTGAGGATGAAACGAATGTTGACGCTGCTACTGGCGGCCGCGGCGGCGGCCGTCTTCTCGTCGGCGCGGCGCGTCGAGGCGCAGGAGGCGGGCGAGGCCGCGCGGCCCGCGCGCCCCGTCCACACTTATTCAATCGTGGCGCGCGACCCGCGCACGGGCGAGATGGGCGTGGCCGTGCAGTCTCACTGGTTCTCGGTCGGCTCCATCGTCTCGTGGGCCGAGGCCGGAGTCGGCGCGGTCGCCACGCAGTCTTTCGTAGACCCTTCCTACGGCCGCAACGGGCTGGAGTTGATGCGCGGCGGGCGCGCGGCCGGCGACGCGCTCAAGTCCCTGCTCGAACGCGACGGGGGGCGCGACGTGCGGCAGGTGGCGATGGTGGACGCCCGGGGCCGCGTCGCCGCGCACACCGGCGCGAAGTGCGTCGAGGCGGCCGGCCACCGCACCGGCGAGGGCTACTCGGTGCAGGCCAACATGATGGCGAACCCGCGCGTCTGGCCCGCCATGTCGCGCGCCTTCGAGTCGGCGCGGGGCGATCTGGCCGAGCGCATGCTCGCCGCGCTCGAAGCCGCCGAGGCCGCGGGCGGCGACATCCGCGGCCGGCAGTCCGCCTCGCTCGTCGTCGTCAGGGCCGAGTCGACGGGCAAGCCGTGGGCCGACCGCGTCTTTGATTTACGCGTCGACGACCACGCGCAGCCTCTCGCCGAGTTGCGCCGCCTCGTGCGCCTGCAAAGAGCCTACAACCACATGAACGCCGGCGACCTCGCCGTCGAACACAAAGACAACGAGGGCGCTCTGCGCGAATACTCGGCCGCGCAGGCGCTCGTGCCCGACAACCTTGAGATGGCCTACTGGCACGCCGTCGCCCTCGTCAACATGAACCGCCTCGACGAAGCCCTCCCCATCTTCCGCCGCGTCTTCGCGGCCGACCCCAACTGGCGCACCTTGACCACCCGCCTCCCCAAAGCCGGCATCCTCCCCGATGACCAACGTCTGATTCGCCGCATCACCTCCGCCGGCGCGCCGGCAGGACGACGGCGAGGCCGTCAGCGTTAATGCGCGGCTCGCGAGTTCTGACAAACTCCAGTCCGAGCGACGCGCGCAGTCATCTCACACGGAGGGCACGGAGGTTCCACGCGAAGTTCACAGAAGAAACCAAATCTTCTCCGTGCCCTCCGTGTTAAATCCCCTCGCCTGACACTCGGGCTAAGTAATCGCCCCATGACGAACACCATCGCAATTTTCCGCTGCTTGTCCGTGGTTGGAATGGCATGGTAATTTCCTTCGTTTCGCGGGGCGGGCGAAATGGGCTCTATGTGGCCCGGCGGCGCATGAAGGGGTGTCCAACTGTCGGCGAAATTTTTCATGTCTGAGGCTCAGCCACAACTGAAGGAGCGGGTGCGCGAGTTCTGGCAGTCGCACCCGTGCGGGACGAAGTTCACCGAGGCCGAGGTCGGGACGCGGCCGTTCTTCGAGGCCGTCGAGGAGCACCGCTACCGCGTCGAGTGGCACATCCCGGCGGCCGCCGGCTTCGAGCGGGCGAAGGGCCTGCGCGTGCTGGAGATCGGCTGCGGGCTGGGGACGGACGGGGCCGGGTTCGCGCGCGCCGGCGCGGTCTACACGGGCGTGGACTTGACGGAGGCGGCCGTCTCTCTGGCCCGCCGCCGGTTCGAGCTGGAAGGCTTGCCGGGCCGGTTCCGCGTGGCCGACGCCGAGGCTCTGGAGTTCGCCGACGGCAGCTTCGACCTCGTCTACTCGAACGGCATCCTGCACCACACGCCGGACGCGGCGGCGGCCGTCCGCGAGGTTCACCGCGTGCTCGCGCCCGGCGGCCGCGCCGTCGTGATGCTCTACCACCGCGACTCGTACAACTACCGCGTGAACATCGGCCTGCTGCGGCGCGCGGGCGCGCGGCTTCTACGGACGGAGGCGGGCCTGCGCCTCGCGCACCGCCTGACGGGCGAGCCGGTCGAGAGCCTGCGCGAGCACGCGGCGCGTCTGAAGGAGGACGCGGGGCAATACCTTTCGGCGGGCGAGTTCCTGAGCCGGAACACGGACGGGGCCGGCAACCCTTTGACGCGCGTCTATTCGCGCCGCGACGCGCGCGCGCTGTTCAGGGATTTCGCGCGCGTCGAGTTCGCCGTCCACTTCCTCAACAAGCGCTGGCTGCCCGTCCTCGGCCCGCTGCTGCCGCGCTCGCTCGAAGCCCGCCTCGCCTCGCGCTGGGGTTGGCACCTGTGGATTTATGCGGAAAAGTAGACAGTAGACAGTAGTCAGTAGCCAGTAGCGCTCCGCCTTACTGCTGCTGACGCCGACACGCCGACAATCCGATACCGAAGGTCTTCCTACTGACTACTGACTACTGGCTACCGTCTACTTCTCTTATGCGTAACGTCTTGGTCACGGGCGGGGCGGGGTTCATCGGGTCGCATCTGGTCGGGCGGCTGCTGGCCGAGGGCGGGTGGCGCGTCTTCGTCGCGGATGACTTTAACGACTTCTACGACCCGGCCGTCAAGCGGCGCAACGTCGAGCCGTTCGCCGGGCGCGAGGAGTTTCGACTGTTCGAGGTTGACATCCGCGACCGCGTGGCGCTCGGAGAGCTCTTCGGCGGCGCGCGCTTCGACGTGATCGTCCACCTCGCGGCGCGCGCGGGCGTGCGGCCGTCTCTGAAAGAGCCGGCGCTCTACCTTGAGACGAACGTCAACGGCACGCTCAATCTGCTGGAGGCGGCGCGCGCTTCGGGCGTGCCCCGCTTCGTCTTCGGCTCGTCCTCGTCGGTCTACGGCGAGAACGAGAAAGTCCCTTTCGCCGAGGACGACCCCGTCGCCCGCCCCATCTCGCCCTACGCGGCGACGAAGGCGGCCGGCGAGCTTCTGTGCCACACCTACGCGCACCTCCACGGCCTGCGCTGCGTGGCCCTGCGCTTCTTCACCGTCTACGGCGCGCGCCAGCGCCCCGACCTCGCCATCCACAAGTTCGCGCGCCTCATCGGCGAGGGCCGGCCCATCCCCGTCTTCGGCGACGGCACGACGCGCCGCGACTACACCTACGTGGACGACATCATCGCGGGCGTGCGCGCGGCGATGGACTACGAGGCGAGCGCCTACGAGGTCTTCAACCTCGGCGAGTCGCGCACGGTGAGCTTGAGCGAGCTGATCGCGCTGCTCGAACGAGAACTCGGCCGCGAGGCCGCCGTCGAGCGCCACCCCGCCCAGCCCGGCGACGTGCCCCAGACCTTCGCCGACATCTCGAAGGCCCGCCGCCTGCTGGGCTACGACCCGCAAGTCCCCATCGAGGAGGGCATCCGCCGCTTCGTCGAATGGTTCAGGAATCAATGACGGATGCGGGGCGATGAATGAAAGCCGGGTTATCAGTCATCAGTCATCAGGTTTTTGTCCGGCTGGCGGTTGATAACTGATTCATCATTCGCCGCCCGCTGTTATAGAATTGGGTTCACGCCGATGAAGATTTACGACGAAGAAGAGACGATCATCCGCGGGCCGGAGGACGAGACGGTGGCCGTGGACGGCCGCGCGCCGGTGTCGGCCGCGCCGGAGATTTCGCTCTTCCTGCCCGTCCTCAACGAGGAGCCGAACCTGCGCCCGCTCCACCTGAAGATCGACGAGGCGCTCGCGCACCTCGGCCGCACCGCCGAGGTCATCTACGTGGACGACGGCTCGACCGACGCCAGCCTCGAAGTGCTGCGCGACCTCGCCGCGCGCGACCCGCGCGTGCGCGTCGTGGCCCTGCGGCGCAACTACGGGCAGACGGCCGCGATGGCCGCCGGCATCGACGCCGCGCGCGGCCAAGTGCTCATCCCGATGGACGCCGACCTCCAGAATGACCCGGCCGACATCGACCGCCTGCTGCGAAAGCTCGACGAGGGCTTCGACGTGGTGTCGGGCTGGCGCAAGGAGCGGCAGGACAAGATGGTCTCGCGCAAAATCCCGTCGATGATCGCCAACCGGATCATCTCGTTCATCGGCGGCGTCCGGCTCCACGACTACGGCTGCTCGCTCAAAGCCTACCGCCGCGAGTTCCTCAAGGAGGTCAAGCTCTACGGCGAGATGCACCGCTTCATCCCGATCTACGCGAGCTGGGTCGGCGCGCGCGTCACCGAGATTCCCGTGCGCCACCACCCGCGCCGGATGGGCAAGTCGAAGTACGGCCTGTCGCGCACCTTCAAGGTGATGCTCGACCTGATGACCATCAAGTTCATGGCCTCCTACCACACGAAGCCGATCTACGTCTTCGGCCTCTTCGGCTTCTCGTCGTTCCTCATCTCCATCGTCGCGGCCGTGTGGGCGGTGCTGCGCAAACTCGGCGGCGAGTCGTTCATCCGCAACCCGCTGCTCATCATCGCCATCGTCATGTTCGCCGTCGGCGTGCAGTTCATCCTCATGGGCCTGCTGGCCGAGATGCTGGTGCGCACCTACCACGAGTCGCAGGCCAAGACCGTCTACGTCGTCCGCGAGCGCATCGGGTTCAAAGGTGAGTAAGAACAGTCCGGAGGCCGGAGTCGGGAGTCCGGAGTCGAAAGCGAATCCGTCTTTGACTCTGGACTCCCGACTCCCGACTCCCGACTATTTTTTATCCGTTTACGAGAGGCTGGCGGCGTGGTGCCGCGGGCGCGGTTACGCGGGGCACGACCCTTTCGACGCGCTGAACAGCCGGCTCTTCCGGGCCACGCCGCTCGGCCGCTCGCGCCTCGCGCGCCTCGTCTGGACGCAAGCCTTCAAACGCTCGCCCGTCAACCTGCGCCGCCTCGCGCTCGTGCCCGAAGGGAGGAACGCGAAGGGGACGGCGCTGTTCGCGCTGGCCGCGCTCGCGCGCCTGCGCGCGTCGGGGCACGGAGCGCGCGGGCGCGAAGAGTTCGGGCGCGAGGCCCGCGCGCTCCTCGACGATCTGCTCGCGGCGAGGATCGCGACGCGCTCGGGCGCGGCGTGGGGCTACAACTTCGACTGGCAGGGGCGCGCCTTCTTCGCGCCGCGCGGGACGCCCACGGTCGTGCCGACCGCCTTCGCCGCGCGCGCGCTCGTCGAGGCCGCGCACGCTTTCGGGGCGGGCGACGCCGCGCCCTACCTCGACGCCGCGCGCGGCGCGTGCG
>DATMVI010000083.1:0-2802 GCA_035563275.1 Pyrinomonadaceae bacterium | reverse complement strand
CCCCGGTCGTCGAGGCTTTGAGGGCTTTGACCTGTTCGAGCACGCGGGCGCGCAGGTGCGCGGGCGGGGCGACGGGCGCGACCGTGCGCGCCAGCGCGGCGGCCGCGTCGCGCAAGGAATCGAGTTCGGCGCGGCACTCGGCGCAGGTCGAGAGGTGCGCGTCGAGCGCGCGCACCTCGCTCGGATCGACCGCCCCGGCCGCCTCCAGCGCCAGCAACTCCCTGTAGTCTTCATGCCGCATTACGAGAACCAAAAAGCCGCCCGCCCGTTAGACGGCGTACTGCCCCAGCCTGTTGCGTAAAAGCTCGCCCAGTTTCTTCAGCCCGGCCCGCGTCCGCGTCTTCACCGTGCCCAGCGGGACGCCCCGGGCCGCCGCGATCTCCGACTGCGACATCCCGCCCAGGTACGCGAGCAGAAGCGCCTGCCGCTGCTCCTCGGGCAGCTCGGCCAGCGCCGCCCGCACGATCTCGCCCTCCTCGGAGCGCGCCGCCTCTTCGTCGGCCGACCCGGCGGCGGCCTCGGGCGGCGGCTCTTCGGCCGCGCGCAGCGCCGCGCGGTCGCGCGAATCCACCGCGCGGAGGCGGTCGATGGCGCGGCTGCGCGCGAGCGTGACGAGCCAAGTGAAGGGGCGGCCCCGCGCGGCGTCGAAGGCGCGGGCCTGCTGCCAGATTTGCAGGCAGACCTCCTGCAAAACGTCTTCGGCCTCGGCGCGGCTGTGTAATATACGGAGCAGGAGGCCGAAAAGGATGGAGCTGTAGCGGTCGTAAAGCTCTGCGAAGGCGCGCTCGTCGCCGCCCGCGACCCCCGCGAGCAGCGCCGCGTCCCGTGCGTCCGACTCTGTGCGTTCCTGTGACAACAAAGTGAGTCCGGCGCGGAAGACACAAGGGGCCGCGCAATCCTCAAGTACGAGGGCGCGCGGCCCGTCGGATTCAAAGGAAGTAGACAGTAGACAGTAGACAGTAGTCAGTAGGTTCTCAAGCGAGAGTTGACGCCGACGCCGTGACCGTTAGCTAAAGAAAGTTTTTCTACTGACTACTGTCTACTGTCTACTGTCTACTTCTTTACGCCACCGTGATCTCTTCGGCGAGGTACACGTCCTGAATGGCGTTGAGGAGTTGGACGCCCTCGGGCATGGGGCGCTGGAACGCCTTGCGGCCGGAGATGAGCCCCATGCCGCCGCCGCGCTTGTTGATGACGGCGGTGCGGACGGCCTCGGCCATGTCGCTCTGGCCTTTGGACTCGCCGCCCGAGTTGATGAGGCCGGCGCGCCCCATGTAGCAGTTGGCCACCTGATAGCGGACGAGGTCGATGGGGTTGTCGCTCGTCAGGTCGGTGTAAATCTTCGGGTTGGTCTTGCCGTAGGAGCTTTCGACGTTGAGCATGTTGTAGCCGCCGTTCCGCTCGGGCAGCTTCTGCTTGATGATGTCGGCCTGAATGGTGACGCCGAGGTGGTTGGCCTGCCCCGTCAGGTCGGCGGCCGTGTGCATGTCGCCCTCCTTGCCCTTGAACTTCGGGTTGCGGAGGTAGCACCAGAGGATGGTCGCCATGCCGAGCTCGTGCGCGTAGGCGAACGCCTCGGCGATCTCCTTGAGCTGGCGGCCCGACTCCTCGCTGCCGAAGTAGATGGTCGCGCCGACGGCGACGGCCCCCATGTCGCGCGCCTGATCGACGACGCCGAACATGATCTGGTCGAACTTGTTCGGGTAGGTCAGCAGCTCGTTGTGGTTGATCTTGACGACGAAGGGAATCTTGTGCGCGAACTTGCGCGAGACGGCGCCGAGGACGCCGAAGGTGGAGGCGACGGCGTTGCAGCCGCCCTCGATGGCGAGGCGGACGATGTTCTCGGGGTCGAAGTAGAGCGGGTTCGGGGCGAAGGAGGCCCCGGCCGAGTGCTCGATGCCCTGATCGACCGGCAGGATCGAGAGGTAGCCGGTGCCGCGCAGCCGCCCGTTGTCGAAGAGCGTCTGGAGCGAGCGCAGGACGGCCGGGCTGCGGTCGGAGTTGGCCCACACGCGGTCAACGAAGTCGGGGCCGGGCGTGTGCAAAAGGTCTTTTGAAATCTTCGGCGTGTCGAATTCGAGCAGCGCGCGCCCGTCGTCGCCCAGAAGCTCCTCGATGCGGGCCAGCGGCGTGCCCTCGCGCTTGCGTTCGGTAGCCACGATCCTAATCCTCCTGACGAAAAAATCTGAGAGCCGGCTTGGATGTGTTTCGAGGCCCGAATTATAGCACGCGGGGAGCGGCAAGCCCGAAAGGCGACGGCGGAACGGGGAACGGCCTCGGGTTTCGAGTTTCGGGTTCTGCGAACGGCCCGTCTTAACCCGGAGCCCGGAGCCCGCGGCTCGAAACTTCCCCAGCCCCCGGCCCGCAACCTCAGTGGCCCCGCGGGCCGAGGCGCTCGTAGCTGGCGGGGGAGACGAGGAGGAGGAGCGCGCCGCCGTCGGTCGTGAGTTCGTCGTGGACGCTGTCGGGGAGCGAGCAGTTGAAGTCGCCGGCCCCCATCGCGTAGGGGCCGGAGCGCAGGTCGCCTTCGAGGACGAGGCACTGCTCGACGCCGAGGTGGCGGTGCGAGGGGATGCTCGCGCCGGGGCGCATGCGGACGAGCGTCGTCACCGTCCCGCGCTCGCTGTCGGCGAAGAGCAGTTTGTAGGAGACGCCCTCGTCTTCGGTCTCGACCCACTCGCCCTCCCCGGCGCGCAGGATGAAGAAGCCGGCGGCGCGGCCCGGCGCGTCGCGCGCCTCGCGGGTCGCGCCGCCCTCAGACTCTCGCCCGTCGCCGTTCTCGCCGACGCAGGCGATGAGCCG
>DATMVI010000082.1:0-10003 GCA_035563275.1 Pyrinomonadaceae bacterium | reverse complement strand
GTCCGTGTAGCGCTGCGCCAGCCACTCGAAGCCGTCGTGCAGGCCCACGGGCACGCAGCCCGCCTTGACGGCCTCGATGACCACGGCCGAGATGACGCCGTTCGTCCCCGGCGCGGGGCCGCCGCCGACGAGGATGCCGATGCGTTTGATGGACATAGTAGACAGTAGACAGTAGCCAGTAGCCAGTAGGGAGACCTTCGGCGGCGAACCGTCAGCGCGCCGGCGTCAACATCAATAGCGCGGGGCGCTACTGACTACTGTCTACTTATTCCGGCACCGTCCCGCTCATGTAGCCGAACTTGTCGCGGAACTCCTGCGGCGAGAGGTTGCCGGCCTGCGCGAGCTTGGCGACCCACGCCTCGTCCGCGAAGTCGCGCGGCTCCAAACGGATCATGTACTCGCGGGCGACGCGGTAGCCCTCGCTCCCGACGTTGACCATGCGGACGCGCGTCCGGCCCGTGCCCGGCTCGCGTATCTCCGAGAAGGGGATGGGAACCATGCGGCCGCCCTGAATGCTGACCATCGCCTCGCTGCCGCCCGCGAGCAGGAAGCGGATGGCGCTGTAGCCGAGGTCGCGGCAGTAGGCGGCGTCGTAAGGGATCGGGTCGGCGCAGCGCAGCTCGTAGCCGATGTTCTTGTTGGCGACGGTGACGCGCAGGCCGCGCCCCGAGAGCCGGCCCTGCACCTCGGTCTTGACCTTGCGCGCGAGGTCGACTTCGGCGAAGCGGACGTGGCCGTGCTCGTCGCGCTCCACGTCCTGCAACTCGGCCAGCTCGCCCGCGTCGAGCTTGTCGATCAGCCCCTCGGCCAGCACCGCGACGCCGTAGTGTCGCCCCATCGCGCGCCGCTTGATGATCGCGCCCTCGACGATGTCGCAGAGGTCGCTGAAGGCCACGGTCTCGCGCTCCAGCTCCTCGCCGATGACGGTCAGGGTCGCGCCGGCCGCCTTCCCGATGCCGAGCGCGAGGTGGCCGGCCTTGCGCCCCATCGCCACCACGACGTACCAGCGCTTGGTCGAGCGCGCGTCCTCCATCAGGTTGTAGACCAGCTCGACGCCGACGTGGCGCGCCGTCTGGTAGCCGAAGGTCGGGACGTGGGCGGGCAGCGGCAGGTCGTTGTCGATGGTCTTCGGGACGTGGACGACGCGGATGTGGTGGCCGCTGCGTTCGGCGACGAACGAGGAGGAGAGCGCCGTGTCGTCGCCGCCGATGGTGACGAGGTGCGTGACGCCTAAGGAACGCAGCGTCTCGACGACGGCGCGCGTGGCCTTCTCGGACTTGGTCGGGTTGTCGCGCGCCGTGCCGAGCACGGAGCCGCCGTCGAGGTGGATGCGCGAGACGTCCTCGATGCGGAGCGGGCGCACGCGCGAAGCGTCCTCGCGGATGAGGTGCTTGAAGCCGTCCTGCACGCCGAGCACCGCGAAGCCCTCGTTGATGGCCTCGATGGCGGCGGCCGAGATGACCGCGTTGATGCCGGGGGCCGGCCCGCCGCCGACGATGATCGCCAGCACGTTCTTCGTCGCCATGAATCCTTCGCCCGCTCTGCCGGTTGATGAACTGAGGCGGATTGTACCTAAAACGGGGCGGCGAGCGGTAACGGCCCCGCGGGCGGATTTCCCGCGCGGGCTTCTGATATGCTTAACGCCGTCCCGGGCTGGGCTTGATGGGCCGCCGGTGAACGCGGGCGGGCGCGGATCAGGAAGGTTGCTGAAATCCGCGCGGCCCGCGCGCTGATGCGCGGCGAAGGGGGGAAGTGGCGTGCGGATTCTGCTGGTCGAGGACGAGCCGGACGCGGCGTTAATGCTCTCGAAAGGCCTGCGCGAAGAGTCTTACGCGGTAGACCTCGCGGGCGACGGCGAGGCCGCGCTGGAGCGGGCCTACGAGAACGACTACGACCTCGTCATCCTCGACGTGATGCTGCCGCGCAAGGGCGGCTTCGAGGTCTGCCGCGAGCTGCGCCGGCGCGGCTCGGCCGTGCCCGTCCTCATGCTCACGGCCCGCGACGCCGTCGGCGACCGCGTCGCCGGCCTCGACGCGGGGGCCGACGACTACCTCTCGAAGCCGTTCGACTTCGACGAGCTGCTCGCGCGCGTCCGCGCCCTGCTGCGCCGCCGCCCCGCGCTCTACCCGGAGGTCATCACCGTCGCCGACCTCTCCATCGACACGCGCGCGCGGCGGGTCACGCGCGGCGGCGGCGAGGTGGAGCTGACGGCCAAGGAGTACGCGCTGCTCGAATACCTCGCGCGGCGGGCCGACGAGGTGGTGGGCCGCGCCGACATCGCCGAGCACGTCTGGGACGAATCCTACGACCCGTTCTCGAAGGTCATCGAGGTCTTCATCCAGCGCCTGCGGCGGAAGGTGGACGAGGGACGCGACCTCAAGCTCATCCGCACGCGGCGCGGCGAGGGCTACACGCTCACGGAGCGGGGGGCCGACGCCGATGCTTAACACGGTCAGGGGCCGGCTCACGCTCTGGTACGTGAGCGTGCTCGCGCTCATCCTCGTCGCCTTCGTCGTCGCCGTCTACGTCATGCTGTCCCGGGCGCTCCACCGCCGCGTGGACGAGGCGCTGCGCTCGACCCTCGACATCTCGATCACGTCGCTGACGCACGACACACAGGAGGGCCAGTCGCCCGCCAGCGCCGCGCAGAGCACGGCCGCCGAGCTCTCGCACCCGCAGCAGGCTCTGATGATCTCCGACACGGAAGGCCGCCTCCTCGCCGAGCACCCTTACGAGGAAGACCTCGAACTCCGCCTGCCCGACCTCGGCGCGATCCCCGACGACGGGGTCTACCTCTACACGGTCGCCGAGGAGTCGGACGCCGACGACGAGCACCGCCTCGCCGTGCGCCGCGTGCGCATCCCGCCGGCCGACACGCCCTTCATCATCCTCGCCAGCCAGCCGCTCGAAACCATCGAGGACGAGCTGGAGTCCCTGCGCGAGATACTTTATCTGGCGATGCCGGCCGCGCTGCTGCTCGCCGGCCTCGGCGGCTGGTTCCTCGCGCGCCGCGGCCTCGCGCCCGTGGCGGCGATGGCGCTGACGGCGCGGCGCATCGGGGCCGGGAGCCTCGACCGGCAGTTGCCCGTCGCCAACCCGCGCGACGAGCTGGGCCAGCTCGCCACGGCCTTCAACGAACTGCTCGCGCGCCTGAGCGCCGCCTTCGTCCTCCAGCGGCAGTTCATGGCCGACGCCTCGCACGAGCTGCGCACGCCGCTCTCGGTGATGCACACGGCGGCCGACGTGACGCTGAAGAAGCCGCACCGCGAGGAGGAGGAGTACCGCGAGGCGCTGAGCATGATGGCCGAGCAGACGCGCCGCCTCTCGCGCATCGTGCAGGACATGTTCACGCTGGCGCGCGCCGACGCCGGCCGCTACCCCGTGCAGCGCGAGCCCCTGTACCTCAACGACCTGCTGGCCGAGGTGGCGCGCGCCGGCGGCCTGCTCGCCTCCGAGAAGGGCGTGACGGTCGAGACGGCCGACGCGCCCGAAGCCCCCTTCGACGGCGACGCCGACCTGCTGCGCCAGATGCTGCTGAACCTCGCGGACAACGCCGTGAAGTTCACGCCCGCGGGCGGCGTCGTCCGCCTCGGGCTGGCGCGGCGCGGCGGCGAATATCTGCTCTCGGTCTCCGACACCGGGCCGGGCATCCCCGAGGAGGCGCGCGCGCACATCTTCGAGCGGTTCTACCGCGCCGACAAGGCCCGCTCGCGCGCCGAGGACGGCGGGGCGGGCCTCGGCCTCGCCATCTCGCTCTGGATCGCGCAGGCCCACGGCGGCGGGCTGGAGCTGGCCGACTCGGCCCCGAACGGCACGACCTTCGTCGTCCGCCTGCCCGCCCCTCCCGCTAAACCCTGAGCCGCCTTGCACTTCCGGCGTTTACCGCCTGTTTACCATCAGCCTGCTACACTCAGGAATAAAATCCGATGGCGTGAACTGTTTTCCGTGAGGGTGGGGGGTGAAGCTTATGAGTTACAGGATGAAGATGATTCTGCCGTTCGTCGGCCTGATGATGCTCTTCGGGTGCGCGACGCTGGCCGTCGTCCGCGAGGCCGAGGGTGCGGAGGGGGTCGCGCTGCCGTCGCGCGCGGTCGCGATGTCGGCGCGCGCCACGCCCTTCTCGGGCGGCACGTTCGAGGCCTCCGGCGTGGCCCACGTGCCCGGCACCGACGGCGTGCTCTTCGTGGACGACGGGCGGCCCGACGAAGTTTTCTGGATGCGGCTCGGCGAGGGCGGCGCGCAGGCGGGCGCCGTCACGCCGGTCAAGCTCGGCGCGAGCGTCATCGACCTCGAAGGCATGACCTACGGCGACTCGCACTTCTACGTCGTCGGCTCGCAGTCGAAGTCGAAGGGCGGCGACGCGGCCGGGCTGGTGCGCTTCAGGTTCGACGCGGCGGCCGGGCGGGCCGAGGGGGTCGAGACCGTCGCGGGGCTGAAGCGCTTCCTCGCGGAGCGCGTGGCCGAACTGCGCGGGATGGAGAACACGAAGTACAAGGAGGGCGGCATCAACATCGAGGGCGTGGCATGGGACGCGCGCGGCGGCCGACTCCTGCTCGGCCTGCGCTCGCCGGTCGTTGACGGCAGCGCGCTCGTCGTGCCCCTCAGGATGCGCGACCCGCGCGGCGCGTTCGCGGCCGAGAACCTCGAGGTGGAAGGCGCGAAGGCGATCCGCCTGCCGCTCGGCGGGGCCGGCATCCGCAGCATCGAGTACGACGACAGGCTGAAGGCGTTCCGCCTCATCACGGGCGCGGGGCCGAACGCCGAGAAGATGGACTTCAAGTTCTGGGAGTGGGACGGCGACGCCGCGCGGCCCGCGCTGCGCGAGACCGGCTCTTACGACCGGAGCCTCAAGCCCGAGGGCGTCACGCGCGTCTCGAACGGCGGGCGCGACTTCACCTTCATCGTCTTCGACACGAGCCTGTACACGGCGGCGGAGTGAGCGGTGTCGCCGCCCCCTGACCCGCCGCCGCGCGAAGCCCCGCGCCCGCGGGGCGGTTCGCTCCTGCCGGCGGTGGCCGGCTCGCGCGTCGGGCGTCTGGTCGGCGGCGGGGTCGGCTACCTCCTGACGCGCGTCCTGCCGGCGCTCGGCCTGCTCCTCTCGCTCGGGCTGGTGGCGGCGGCCGCCGCCCTGTACCTCTTCGCGGAACTGGCCGGGGAGGTGAGCGAGGGCGACACGCGGCGCTTCGACGAGTGGGCGCTGTCGTTCGTCAACGGGTTCGCGTCGCCGCCGGTGACCTCGTTCATGCGGGGCGTGACCTACCTCGGCTCGAACGAGTTTCTGCTGGCCGCGGGGGGCTGCGCCCTCCTCGCCTTTCTGCTGGCCGGCTGGCGCCGCGCGGCCGTCGCGCTCGCGGTGACGATGGCCGGCGCGGCCGTGCTCAACTCCGTCCTCAAACTCGCCTTCCGGCGCGAGCGCCCGCCGCCCTTCTTCGACACGCCGCCGCCCGAGTCCTACAGCTTCCCGAGCGGCCACGCGCTGCTCTGCTTCTGCTTCTACGGGGTGCTGGCCGCCGTCATCGCCGCGCGCCTCCGGGGCCGGCGGCCGCGCGCCTTCGTCTGGGCGGCGGCGGCTCTGCTGGTCGCGCTCGTCGGGCTCTCAAGGCTCTACCTCGGCGTCCACTACCCGAGCGACGTGGCGGCCGGCTACGCGGCCGCGTTCGTCTGGGTGGTGGCCGTGGCCTCGGCCGACCGGCTGATGCAGGCCCGCGCGGGCGAGACGGCCGGGTGACCCCGCGCCCCCCCCCGCGCACCGAAACGCCCTTTTGACTCACGCCGAAAACACCGCCGCTTGAAATCGCGCTTCTTTGGGAACCGCCGCTTGAAATCGCGCTTCTTTGGGAGTAGCCTTGAGGGGCTGATATTTCCCCCTCAATTTAGACCAACGAAGGAGACGCATATCTATGCCTGAAGTCGGAGACGTGGCCCCGGACTTCGAGCTGCCGAGCCATCTTGAGAAAGGCAAGAAGGTGAAGCTCTCGGACTTCCGCGGCAAGCGCAACGTGGTGCTGGCCTTCTACCCGCTGGCGTGGACGCCCGTTTGAACGGCGCAGATGCCGGCCTACGAAGCTGACCTTGAACGCTTCGCGGGCTACGATGCTCAGGTTCTGGGCATCTCTGTCGATTCTGTTCCGTGCAACGCGGCGTGGGCGAAATCGCTCGGCAACCTGACCTACGACCTGCTGAGCGACTTCCACCCGAAGGGCGAGGTGGCGAAGGCTTACGGCGCGTGGCGCGGGCAGGACGGGATTTCCGAGCGCGCGCTTTTCATCGTCGATAAGGAGGGCAAGCTCGCCTACGTGGACATCCACGACATAGGCGACCAGCCCGACAACGAGGACTTGTTCGAGGTGCTCCGCAAACTGTGAAGGGGGAGTAGACAGTAGACAGTAGTCAGTAGCCAGTAGATTTGGCGGCAGCCGTCTCTTCGCGTATGGACGTTTCGCTGCCGAAGCTCTTCCTACTGTCTGCTGTCTACTGTCTACTTCTGTGTTTCTTATGTCCATGTCACGTAAATGCGTGCCGTTCACCCCGTTCGAGGGTGAGCTGGCGCGGGCCACGGTCGCCATCGTCTCGGCCGGCGGCGTCCACCTGCGCGAGCAGGAGCCTTTCAACATCGCGGACGAGCTGGGCGACCGGACCTTCCGCGTCATCCCGCCCGACGCCGACGCCGCAGACCTCGTCGTCACGCACCACCACTACGACCACTCGGACGCCGACCAAGACATCAACGTCGTCTTCCCGCTCGACGCGCTGCGCGAGCTGAAGGAGGAGGGCTTCATCAGGGACGTGGCGCGCAAGCACGTCGGCTACATGGGCTACACGATGCAGCTCAAGGCGATGTACGAGGGCACGGCCCCCGAGATCGCCAACGAGATCGACCGCGGCTCGCGCGCCGACGCCGTCATCCTGACGGGCGGTTGACCGAACGTCTGCCACCGCACGGTCGTCGCGGTGCAACGTGAGATCGAGATGCGCGGCATCCCGACGGTGCTCATCACCGTCAGCCCGGAGGTCTCGGCGCAGATGCGCCCGCCGCGCGCGCTCTACCCCAAAGGGTTCAAGGTCGGCAACAGCACGGGCCGCCCCGGCATGCGCGAGCTTCAGAAACAAGTCCTGCGCGACGCGCTCGGGCTCCTCGCCGAGAACACGCGCCCCGGCGCGGCCGTCACGCGCGAGTACCCCGAGTACGGCGAGCAGTACGAGCCGCCGAAGGTCAAAGCCGGGAAGTGAGTTTCGGAGCATGATGCTGAAAACCATCGCTCTGGTGACGGGGGGCGGCGACGCGCCGGGGTTGAACGCGGTGATCCGCGCGGCGGTGAAGACCGCGGCGCACGAGTACGGGATGCGGGTCGTCGGCGTCGAGGACAGCTTCGAGGGGCTGCTCGGCGAGACGCGCGTGCGCGAGCTGACGCCGGCCGACGTGCGCGGGCTGCTGCCGCGCGGCGGCACCATCCTCGGCACGCGCAACCGCGGCCGCTTCGTCGAGCGCGGCCCGGGCGGCCGGGCGCACAAGCCCGAGGAGGTCTACCGCGAAGCCGTCCGCAACCTCGAACGCCTCGGCGTGGACGCGCTCGTCGCCATCGGCGGCGAGGGCACTCTGGCCATCGCGGCCGAGTTCGACCGCCTCGGCTTCCCCGTCGTCGGCGTGCCGAAGACCATCGACAACGACCTCGCCGCCACCGAGCTGACCTTCGGCTTCATGACCGCGCTCGACATCGCCACCGAGGCGCTCGACCGCCTGCACACGACGGCCGAGTCGCACGACCGCGCGATGGTGCTGGAGGTGATGGGGCGCCACGCCGGCTGGATCGCGCTCCACTCCGGCGTCTCGGGCGGGGCCGACATCATCCTCATCCCCGAAATCCCTTTCGCGATAGAGAAGGTCTGCGAGAAGGTGCGCGCGCGCGACGCGTGCGGCGCGCAGTTCAGCATCATCGTGGCGGCCGAGGGGGCGAAGGAGATCGAGGGCGCGGAGCACTACGTCGACATGGGCGACCGCGCGGGCGCGCCGCGGCTCGGCGGCGTGGGCCACCACGTGGCCGAGGAGATCGGCCGCCTGACGGGCAAGGAGGCGCGCTGCGTCGTCCTCGGCCACCTCCAGCGCGGCGGCAGCCCGAACGCCTTCGACCGGATGCTGGCGACCAACTTCGGCTCGTCGGCCGTGCGCGCGCTCCAGCGCGGCGAGCGCAGCGTGATGGTCGCGCTTCAGGCCGCCAACGTCCGCACCGTGCCGCTGGCCGAGGCCATCGCCAACCTCAAGACCGTCCAGCCGGACAGCCAGCTCGTCCGCACCGCCCGCGACGTGGGCGTCTCCTTCGGCGCGCCCGACGAGGACGAGCACCACCAGCACGAGGAGCGACAAGAGTGTTGAGAGCGGGCGGCGCGGGCCGGGCGGGGGGTTTCAGGCAGGTTGCCTTTCGCCCGCCGCCCGGCGCCTGACGCCCGCCGCCCGCTTTCGCATATAATCCGCCGAGGAGGGGAACAGACGTGACCGAAGGCATCAAGCGGAAGCTCCAGAAGGAGCTGGACGAACTGGACACGGAGCTGCGCGTGCATCTGCCGCGCGAGATCAAGCGCGCGAAGGAGTTCGGCGACCTGCGCGAGAACGCCGAGTACCACGCCGCGCTCGCCCGCCAGCAGTTCGTGCAGGCGCGCATCCAGCAGTTGCGCCAGCGCCTCAGCGAAATCTCCTCCATCGACCTCGCCAAAATCCCGCACGGCCGCGTCGCCTACGGCTCGACCGTGGTGCTGCGCGACGCCGAGCGCGAGGAGGAGGTCACCTACCGGCTGGTGACGCCCGAGGAGAGCGACCCCAACGCCGGGCTCATCTCCACCACCTCGCCCGTCGGCCGCAGCCTGATGGGCCGCGAGGAGGGCGACGAAGTCCGCGTCGTCACGCCCAACGGCGCGCGCAACTTCGAAATCCGCCGCCTCACCACCCTCCACGACGAAGCGCAGGCGGCCGGCGACGCCGGGGGCTGAGGCGGGCGGGCGACTTCCTTGACAAGCCGTTTGACGCGTTCCTATGATGACCGCGTCGTCATTGCGGGCCGCCTGTCTCGGGCCGGCCCCTTCTTCCACAGCGCGAGAGAAAGGCCGGAGAGGGATTTGTTCGGGGCGAGCATCGGACGCGGCGCGGGCCGGATCATCAGCGCGATGGTGCAGGGCTTGGCGCGCCGGCGGATCAACCCGAACCTGCTGACCGTCATCGGCGTCGCCATCAACGTCCTGTGCGGCCTCATGTTCGGCCTCGGCCACTTCTTCTGGGCCGGCGTCATCCTCATCGTCGCCAACCTCTTCGACATGCTCGACGGCGCGGTCGCCCGCAAGACGGGACAGGTCACGCGCTTCGGCGGCTTCCTCGACTCGACCTTCGACCGCATCTCCGACATGGCCGCCTTCGTCGGCCTGATGGTCTTCTACGCGCGCGACACCGAGTACCACTCCACTCTCAACGTCTTCCTCGCGGGCCTCGCCATGGTCGGCTCCGTGCTCGTCTCCTACGCCAGCGCGCGCGCCGAGAGTCTGATCCCGAAGTGCGACGTAGGCTTCCTGCGCCGGCCCGAGCGCGTCGTGCTGCTCATCATCGGCGCGCTCTCGACGCACCCCGACTCCGACAGCCTCTTCGCCAACCGGATGCCGGCCGTCCTCTGGATTCTCGCCGTCGGCTCCTTCTGGACGTTCGCCTACCGCATGTTCCACACGTGGAGCGAGCTCAACCGGCTGGACGCGGCGGCGGCCGCCGCCCCGACGCCCCCGGCGCGCGGCGCCGAAACGGGCGAAGCATCCCCGGCCGCCGGCGACGCGTCTCAAGCGAGTGCCGAGCGCCGCAACCCGGCGGGCGTGGCGCGCGCGTGAACTCCGACCCCCCCTCGCGCGAAGTGAGGCGCAAAGAAGTTGACAGTCTGTCCCTGCTGCGGCTCGAAGTCTGAAGGCGACCTGCGCGGCGGCTGCGCGGCGTGCGGCGCGCGGGCCGTCGGCCCGCCGCTCGCGCCGCCCGAGC
>DATMVI010000081.1:0-2318 GCA_035563275.1 Pyrinomonadaceae bacterium | reverse complement strand
GCGGCGAGGGCTTCGAGCGCGCCGAGCGCCCACTCGCGGCGCGCGCGGTAGGCGTCGAGGTTGAGGCCGAGCGCGCGCCCGAGCCGCCCGCCCGCGAGGTGAGCGGCGAGCCTCGCCTCCTCGCCGCCGCGCTTGTGGTTTTTGACGAGGAACTTCTCCAGCTCTTCGGCCGGGAGCGGCGCGAAGCGAACGGCCTGACAGCGCGAGCGGATCGTCGGCAGCAGCCCGGCCGGGCGCGACGTGATGAGGACGAGGTGGGTGGTGGGCGGGGCCTCTTCGAGCGTCTTCAGGAGCGCGTTCGACGCGGCCTCGTTGAGACTGTCGGCGTCTTCGATGATGAAGACGCGGGCCGCGCCCTCGACGGGGCGGAAGTTGCACTCGCGTTCGAGGTCGCGGACGGCGTCCACGAGGATGTTGCGGTTGTAAGGGACGATCATGCCCACGTCCCTGTGCTCGCTCCACCTGACCTTCTTGTGCTCGTCCCGGTCGTCGGCCGCGGGCAGGTCGAACCGGCCGACGCGCGCGCAGGCGGGGCACGCGCCGCACGCCTCGACGCCTTTGCGCGAGCGGCAATTCAAGGCCCGCGCCAGCTCCACGGCGAAGAGTTTTTTGCCCAAGCCCTCTTCGCCCGCGAAGAGCAGCGCGCCCGGCACGCGCCCCTGCCGCAGCATCCGCCGCAGCACCTCCTTCGGCCGCTCGTTCCCGGCGATCTGGTCAAACATAAGAGACAGAGGCTAGGGGCTGGTTGAAACGGTCTGCGGGCGGCCCGTCTTTGCGCGCCTGACGGTTCGATGCGGGCGCGAGTCTCAAGCCTCTAGCCGCGAGCCTCGACGAAAGGCATGACGAGGCGCATGACCTGTGAGTGCGTCTCCTGCACGGAACCGCCGGCGTCGATGACGCGGACGCGGTCTGGGTCGGAGGCGGCGATCTTGAGGTAGGCGTCGCGGACGCGCGCGTGGAAGGCGGCGTCCTCGGCGTCGAGCCGGTCGTGCTTCTCGCGCCCGGCGTGGCGCTCGCGCGCGCGCTGGCGGCTGGCCTCGATGGTGAGGTCGAAGACGAGCGTCAGGTCGGGTTGCAGCCCGCCGGTGGCGAGCGAGATGATCTGCGCGACGACCTCGTCGGGGAAGCCGCGGCCCGCGCCCTGATAGGCGACCGTGGCGTCGGCGTAGCGGTCGGAGAGGACGACGCGGCCCGACTCGACGGCCGGGCGGACGAGGGCGCGGACGTGCTGCGCGCGGTCGGCGGCGAAGATGAGAAGCTCGGCGAGCGGATCGACCTGCTCCTCGGCGTCGAGCAGCAGGTCGCGCAGGCGGCCGCCCAGAGGCGTCCCTCCCGGCTCGCGCGTGGCGACGACCTCGCGGCCGCGCAGGCGCAACTCGCTCGCGAGCATCCTCAGTTGCGTTGACTTGCCGCTGCCGTCAACGCCTTCGAAGGTGATAAAGACACCGGCCAATTTGTTACAGGTCTCCGTCTCTGAAGGGTGTCACGCGGGCCGAGTCGTTCAGCCCTCGGCGCGCCCGGCCGGCTGCGGCTGGGACTCGGAGGACGACTCGCTGACCGGGGAGGGGCGGTGGTGTTCGCCCGTGTGGCGTCGGGCGTGCAGGATGGTCGAGATCGCGTGCTTGAAGATGAGCTGCTCCTGCGAGCCGGAGTCGAGCAGCACCGAGAACTTGTCGAAGCTGCGGATGCGCCCCGACAGCTTCGCGCCGTTCATCAGGTAGATCGTGACCGTGTCCTTCTCGCGGCGCACCGTGTTGAGGAACGCGTCCTGAATGTTCTGGGGGGTAGATTTGGTGTCCACAGCCGGCCCTGCCTGCAAGCTCGTTCGATTCTAAGTCCACCCAGATTACACCCAACCGGCGCAAAGTTCAAAGTTCATCCGACGAAGTTGACAAAAAAGCCAAATTTACCGGGATGAAAGGGCGCAGGCCCGGCCGCGGGGGAGGGCGTTCGGTGAGAAACCGGAGGCCGGAGGCCGGCCGATAACAAGTCTCCGGCCTCACCCGCGAGCGCCCCCCCACGCGGCCGGGCCTGCGCCTCAACCGCCGACGACTGCCCTGACGACTCTCGCCTGAACCGCCGGGTCGTCGCCGAAGCCTGTGACCCATTCGACGCCCGGCTCGCGGCGGAACCAAGTCAGTTGGCGCTTGGCGTAGTGGCGCACGTCGAGGCGCGTTTGTTCGACGGCGCTCTCAAGCGTGCGCCCGCCCCGCAGGTGTTCGACGGCGCGGCGGTAGCCGTGCGCGCCGAGGGCGCTCGACGCGGCGGGCACGCCGCGCGCGAGCAGGCCGCGCACTTCTTCGACGAGGCCGGCGCGG
>DATMVI010000080.1:0-3001 GCA_035563275.1 Pyrinomonadaceae bacterium | reverse complement strand
CGCCAACGAGGCGCTGCGGCTGCGCGCCGAGTACCGCTCCGTGCGGGAAGACCGCAACCAGTGGCTGCGCTGGCGCAGGCGGTGCCGCATCCTGCTGCTGACGGCCCGGCTCAGGCTGCGCCTCCGCTGAGGCGCGCGCCGCGGCCGGGGGGCGCTTTCGGCGCGGCGGCGCGGGGGGCGGGGGCGGAATAAATATTGACAGTTAAAAGCCTCTTGTGATACCCAATCACAGTTGAAAGTTACGGCAGGCCAGTTTGCGAAAGCGCAGCCGGGTGGGCGGGAGTCGCCGCGACGTGGGGCCGTCCCTCCGGGGTAAGCACGCACCCCTTAACTTCACAGCGCAGGAGTCTTAAGAGCAGCGTCGGCGTAGTCAGCCCTCGCGCCACGGGCGGTAGTCATGCGGAGGCTCAGTCGCCGCGGCCGCGCGCTCTCAACCATCTATCCCGCTTCGGCTCCGGAGGTGACCATGACAAAACTTCATTCGCTGGCAAATTACCTTTACGTTAGCTCAGACACCCGGAACGACCTTGCGCTGATGGATCGGATGAGGGAGCAGGACATCACCCCGGTGCCGACCAACTCGGCGCTGCCGCGCGTCTCGCTCGTGGTCGGGCCTTCGCCCTTCACGATGCCGCGCGGGTGGGAGTTCTTCCTCACCTCGCCCTACGAGGGCGTGACCTACATCGCCACCGTCCTGCACAACGCCGGCTACCCCGTCCGCATCATCGACGCGCGCTACGACTTCGACCCGCTGCGCTCGGCCTACGACCAGATCATGGAGGGCACGGACGTGCTCGGCGTGGCGACCTTCGAGGACAACTTCCCGTTCGTCGAGCAGCTGCTGCGCGAGGTCAAGCACGCGCGCCCCGACATGCCCGTCATCCTCGGCGGCTCGCTCGTCACCTCGATCCCGCACGTCCTCATGGCGCACACGCCCGCCGACATCGCCGTCATCAGCGAGGGCGAGCTGACCATCCTCGAACTGATGGACGCCTACACGCGCGGCGAGTGGCCCGCCAAGCTGCCCGAGATCAACGGCATCTGGTACCGCGACGAGGAGGGCATCGCGAGGTCTACGCCCGCGCGCGGGCAGATGCCGAACCTCGACAGCCTGCCGCGGATGCGCCTCGACCTCTGGCCGCAGTCGAAAGGCCCGCTCGGCCTCCAGCCGCAGGTCATCGCCTCCTACAGCCGCGGCTGCAAGATGGACTGCTCCTTCTGCTACCGCACGACGCCGCAGGAGCGCGTCAAGTCGCCGGCCACGCTCGACCGCGACCTGCGCCACCTGCGCGAGAACTACAACACGGGGTTCGTCTTCTTCGTCGACCTGACCTTCACCGCGCACAAGAAGCAGACCCTCGAATACCTCGACGTGATCAAGCAGTACGGGCTCTCGTGGACGTGCCTGACGCGCTGCGCCGACGTGGACCTTGAGGTGACGAGCGCGATGAAGGGCGCCGGGGCCGACATCATCCTCTACGGCGTCGAGTCGCTCGGCACGGGCATCCTGAAGGCGGCGCGCAAGGGCAACTCGGAGAACGGGACGATGCGCGCCATGCGCGTGACGCAGGAGGCCGGCGTGCGCTTCGGCGGCCTGCTCATCGTCGGGCTGCCGGGCGAGACCGAGGAGTCTTTGAATCACGCCTGCGAGTGGGCCGAGGAGAACAAGCACATCACGCGCGTCAAGTACCTCTCGGCGATGCCGGGGACGAGCGTCTACAGTCAGGCCGTGCGCGACGGCATCATCCGCAGCGAGGTCGACCACGTCCGCTGGCTCTCCATCGAGCAGGCGCTCGTGCAGGACGAGTTCCTCAACTACAACGGCCTGCCGGAGAGCGTCATGCGCCGCGCCTACCAGCGCATCTACGACAGCTACCAGCCCGGCCCCGTGCTCGACTTCAAGCACTACCCGGAGAACTTCCTCTACTTCTACCCGAACGGAGACCCGGGCAACGCCGCCAACGCGGCTTACCGCGACTACCTCGGCGGCGGCGGCCCCGACTGGCGCAGCACCCACAGCTCGGCGGCCCCCCCGATCTTCTCCGGCTCGGAGCAGTTCACGCTGGCCAACACCGGCACCCCGACTCAGGTCTCCTACAACATGTCGATACCCCGCCTGAATAACGGGCTGCCCGCGCCGATTGTCGACAGCAACCCGGTTCACGTCTAGCGGGGCGGCGGCGGACGGTGCGCGGCCGCCTGCCGGCCCGCCCCGCCGACCGCGCACCGAGTTTCGTGCCCGGCCACCTCTCGCGCGCGCACCGCCCGGCGCGGTGCGCGCGGACTCCACGCATATGTCCGGCTTACGGGAATCTCGCCAAGGCGGGGATCAGTCTCACCAAAACGCGGGCGGTCTGGCCGGGCTGTTTTTGGCTAAGCTCGACGAGCAGATCGACCTCCTCGCCGGCATCGTCCGCCGGCTGCCCGCCGGGCAGACCCACTTCACGCCCGAACTGCCCGCCGCCACTTTCCCCCAGCCGAAAAGTCTCGGTCAGGTCTTGGGCCACCTGCTCCAATGTCTGGCGGGGTTCGTGGCCGTCCTCCACGCCGCCCACCCGCAACGCCTCGCCCACCTGCTCGAACTCAAGCGGCGGCCCGTCAACCACGTCTGCGAGCGCGACGAGGCGCTAGGACGGATCGAGGAGTACCGCGCGGCCGTCCGCGCCGCGTTTCCCCTCGTCGGCGACGACGACCTCGCGCGCCCGCTGCCGACCGTCTTCGCGCCCGAAGGCGAGGCCGTGCTGACGCTGCTGCTCGGCAACTTCGAGCACCTCGTGAACCACAAGCACGAGCTTTTCTATTACGCGCGGCTGCTCGGGCTGCCGCTCGCCAGCCGCGACCTCTACCGCTTCCGCCCCCTGCCCGGCGAGGCGGCGCCCGCCGCCGCCCCCTCACCGCGGGAGGTGGCCGGATGAAGGCCGCCAACCACGCCGTCACGGGCCTCGACGCCCCCGGCCTCGGCGGCGACGCCCTGCGGCGCCTGACGCTCGCGGCCGCGGCC
>DATMVI010000079.1:0-4986 GCA_035563275.1 Pyrinomonadaceae bacterium | reverse complement strand
GCAGCGGCGCGATGCTCAGAACCTGTATCTTCTCCAGCCCGCACGCCTCGTCGCGCAGGGGGATGGTGTTGGTCGTCACCACCCGCTCGATCTCCGACCGGTTCAACTGCTCGCAGGCCCGCCCCGAAAGCACCGGGTGCGTGAAGCAGGCGTGGATGCGGTCGGCCCCGGCCTCGCGCAGCGCCGCCGCCACCTTCACGAGCGAGCCGCCCGTGTCGCACATGTCGTCGACGATCAGGCAGTTCCTCCCGCGCACGTCGCCGACGATGTTCATCACCTCGGCGACGTTGGCCTTCTCGCGCCGCTTGTCGCACAGGGCCAACTGAGCGGGCGCGCCGTCGACGGACGTGAGCCGCTTGGCGTAGGCGCGCGCGCGCTCGGCCCCGCCCGTGTCGGGCGCGACCACGGTCAGGTTCGGCAGGCGGTGCTCCTCGTAGTGGCCGATGAAGACCGGCGCGGCGAAGAGGTGATCGACGGGGATGTCAAAGAAGCCCTGAATCTGCGCCGCGTGCAGGTCCATCGTCAGGATGCGGTCGGCCCCGGCGACGGTGATCAGGTTCGCGACGAGCTTGGCCGCGATGGGCACGCGCGGCCGATCCTTCTTGTCCGAGCGCGCGTAGCCGAAGTAGGGGATGACCGCCGTCACGCGCTCGGCCGACGAGCGGCGCAGCGCGTCGAGCATGACGAGCAGCTCCATCAGGTGCGCGTCCGTGGGCGGGCACGTCGGCTGCACGATGAAGACGTCGGCCCCGCGCACGTTCTCGTTGAGCTGGAGGTTGAACTCCCCGTCCGAGAACCGGCCCGTGATCGCGCTGCCGGGGTCGCAACTCAGGTAGTTGCAAATCTCCTGCGTCAGCGCGCGGTTCGCGTTGCCGGAGAAGACCTTGATGCCGCCCGTGGTGCTCATAAAAGTTCGGAGTTCAAAGTCGGAGGCTCAAAGTCCGAGGCCAAAGCTTTCGACTTCGAACCCTGAACTTTTAACTTGGAACTGTTGAATACTGGGGAGGTAGGACTCGAACCTACGAATGCCGGTTCCAAAGACCGGTGCCTTACCACTTGGCGACTCCCCAAACCGGTTCACGTCGCGCGGGGCCGCCGGAGGGCGGCCGCGCACGGGCCGAACGCGGCGGCATACCCGCCCCTCGTCAGCGTGGCGCACCGAAAGACGCGCCAGCCCGGCTCCGCCCGCAACAGGGCGAGCGCGCCTTCGGCCTCACCCCCGCTTTCAAAAACACCGAACACGCTCGAACCGCTGCCCGAGAGCGCCGCCGGCCGCGCGCCCGCCCCGGCGAGGGCGTCGCGCGCGCGCGCGATCTCCGGGTGGAGGCCGAAGACCGCCGGCTCGAAATCGTTAGTCAACACCCCACGGAGAGAATCTCGGATTTGAGACTCTGCGCGCGAAACAGACAGGTTAGCGGCGCGGTCGGCCTTTGTCAAGGCACGCGCGTTCAGCGCTTTGTAAGCCTCCGCGGTCGAGACCCGCGCGCCCGGCGTGACGATTAAAAGGTGCCTTTCGGGCGCGTCCTCAAGCGGCGTGATCTCCGTCCCCGTCCCCGTCCCGAGGGCCGTCCCGCCCGTCAGGAAGAATGGCACGTCCGCCCCGAGACGCGCCCCCAACCCGGCCAACTCGTCGCCCCCGGCCGCCAGCCCCCACAGTTTCGTCAGGCCGACGAGCGCGGCCGCCGCGTCCGCAGACCCGCCGCCGAGCCCCCCGCCCGCCGGGATCATTTTTTCGAGTTCGAGGCGCGCGCCGCCGCGGACGCCGAAGCGCTCGCGTAGCGCCGCGGCCGCGCGGTGGACGAGGTTGCTCTCGTCGGCCGCCACGTCCGCCGCCGCGCAGACCAGTTCGAGGCGCCCGCCGGGCAGCCGTTCGAAGCTCAGGCGGTCGTGGAGGGTGACGGTCTGGAAGACGGTCTGGATTTCGTGGTAGCCGTCGGGGCGGCGGCCGAGGACGCGCAGGCCGAGGTTGATCTTGGCGAAGGCCGGGAGCGTGAATTTCTCTTCTGACACGTGCGAGCGGCTGGAGCCTCCCCGGTAGAGTGCGCCAGCCGCCCCGTTCACCCCGCGATACGGCGGGCCGCCCTAGCGCCTCATGAAAACCTGCGTGAAGAAGACCCGGCCGTCCGACCCGCGGACGACCCCGAGGCCGGCGTGCGTGAACTCGCCGTTGAGGATGTTCTCGCGGTGCTTGTCCGAGATCATCCAGCGCTCGACGGCGAAGGCCGCCGGGTCAGGGTAGCCCTGATTATACGCGATGTTCTCGGCGAGCGCCTTCCAGCCGCGCAGGCCCAGAACCTGCGCCCGGCCCGAGAGGTTGAGGCCGTCGCGGTCGGTGTGGCTGAAGAAGCCCTGCCGCGCCATGTTCTGCGAGTGGTAGCGCGCCATCCGCGTCAGCGAATCGTCCCAGACGAGCGGGCCGTGCCCCCGCCGCCGGCGCTCGGCGTTAATCAACTCGAAGGCGCGGCGCTCTTCGCCCGTCGCCGCGACGGCCGGGGCCGCCGCCGCATAAAACTGCGCCGGCGCGGCGGCGCGGCCGACGAGGCGTGCGCGCACGCGCGAAGGCACTTCCTGCTTCGAGGCCGTCACGAGGCGCGCGACGGGACGCGCCGCGTCGCGCTTCGCGCCGTTAACGGCGAGAGCGGGTGTGGCGGCGAGGCCGAGGGAGGCCGCGACGAACAGCGCCCGCGAAACCCTCGGAAGGGCCGCCGGCCGGGGGAACCACCTTGTCAACATCAGGGGAACACTCCTCGGAAAACTTAACCACTCGGGTCGGAGGACGCCTCAGGTCGGCCTTTGTGCTTGTGGGGCAAGCGGCCAACTGTTGGCAATTGTAAAACTCCGGCCAACGCACGTCAATCAGGAATTTACACAGCAATCCGCGTGCGAACCCCTTCGGGGTCTGCGAAACCCTGTATTTAGAACGAGTTAATTCTGATTGCGGCGGGCCGCCCGGGGAAGAGTTTGGGGAAAATTCAGCGCCGTCGCCGAGTTTTACCCGGTTGGCCTTGAAGGCGTGGGCACTTTAACCGTTGTCGCGGGGGACGGCAACAGTTATTTGCTGCTTCCGTTTAACTTGGCTTTTATCCGGTCGGAATCGGCGGCTTCGGTCGTCAGGGAGAGAGCCTTGCGCCACGCCGCCTTAGCCTTTTCAGCATTACCGAGGCGCTGGAAGAGGTCGCCGAGGTGCTCCTGAATCGTGGCCGAGGCCGGGTTGCGGCGCGCCGCGTCGCTTAGATAGCGTTCGGCTTCGGGGAGTTTGCCGAGTTTAAAATAAACCCACCCCAAACTGTCGAGGAAGGACGGGTTGGTCGGCTCGACGCGGACGGCGCGCTGGATCATGTCGAGCGCCTCGGGCAGGCGGTCGTTGCGCTCCGCGAGGAAGTAGCCGAGGTTGTTGAGGGCCGTGGCGTTCTGCGGGTCTTTGGCGAGGATGCGGCGCAGGGTCTCCTCCGAGCCTTTGGCGTCGCCGGCCCGCTCCTGCGCCGAGGAGAGCATGAGCAGGGCGTTGGTGGCCTGCTGCGGCTCGTCGGAGGAGGCGAGGCCGAGGGCCTGACGCGCGGCCTCGACGGCCTCCGTGCCGCGGCCGGCGCTCATCAGGACGCTTGAGAGGACGAGGTACTCTTCGTAGTCGCCGGGGCCGCCCGTGATCCGCGGCCGGATGAGGGCGACGGCCTCGTCGACGCGGCCGAGGTCGGCGAGCGTGAAGGCTTCGAGCCGGAGCAGGCGCGTCTCTTCGGGGAAGCGGCGGCGGGCCTCGCGCGCGGCCGTCAGGGCCTCCTCGCGCTTGCCCTGCGTGCGGAGCAGGTTGACCTGCTGGATGTCGGCCGTCGGGTCGGCGCTGCCGAGCAGGCGGCGCATCCGCTCGACGGCGGCCGCCGCCTCGGCCTCCTTGCCCGCGCGCTGGCGCAAGCCCACGATGTTCGCCAGCACGAGCGAGGCGAAGCGGCGGTCGCGGTCGGAGGCGAGCGGCGAGTCCTTGATGTTGCGCGCGGTGAGCAGTTCTTCGTAGACGGCCACCGCGTCGTCGTAGCGCTCGGCGTCGTCGAAGGTCTGCGCGAGCTGGAGTTGGAGGTTGAGGCGGTGGCGGTCGTTGCCGGGGCGGAGCGAGGCCGCGCCGGCCCGGAGCGTCGCGGCGGCCTCCTCGACGCGGCCGGCGCGGGCCTGCGCGCGCGCCAGCATGCCGACGGCGACGGCGTTCTGCGGCTGCTGGGCGACGATGCGGCCGAGTTCGTTGATCGTGCTCTGGTCGGCCCCGCCCGAGGCTTCGAGGGCCTCGCCGAGCATTTCGAGGTAGCGCGCGTTTTCCGGCTCGATGGCGAGCGCGTTGCGGACGGCGGCGACCGCCTCGGCCGGGCGGTTCAGGCGCAGGTAGACTTCGGCGAGCCGCGCGCTGGCCGCGTCGGGCGAAAGCTCGCGGCCGCGCGTGACGATCTGGTAGAAGCGCCCGTCCACGGCGACCGGCAGCGTCGCCCAGCGCTTGAGCGCCTCGACGGCCTCGGCGTCCTGCCCGCGGCGCAGGTGGAACTCGGCCAGCAGCGCCCACGCCTCGGCGTCGTTCGGGCTGAGGCGGACGACGTGGCGCAGTTCGGCGACGGCCTTCTCGGCGGCGGGCGCGTCGAGGCTGTCGTCGTTGAGGCGGCTGCGCAAGGTGTAGACGCGCGAGAGGACGCGGCGCGCCCCGAGGTTGTCGGGGTTGATGCGGGCGGCGGCCAGCGCCTCGGCCTCGGCCTGCTGCTGGTCGTCGAGGATGTAGAGCGAGATTTCGGCGAGCGCGGTGCGCGCCTCGGAGAGCGTCGGGTCGAGGTCGGCGGCCTGCTGGAAGGCGGCCTGCGCGCGGCGGACGGCCTCGACCGTCAGGTTGCCGCTGCGCGCGCCGGAGAAGTGGCGCTGCCCTTCGAGCAGTTTGGCGTAAGCCTGCGCGCGGCGCTCGCGCTCGTTCTGCGGCGGCGGCGTCGCGGAGGCGGGCCGCGCGTTGGCCTGCGTCTG
>DATMVI010000078.1:0-7606 GCA_035563275.1 Pyrinomonadaceae bacterium | reverse complement strand
GGCGGCCGAGCGGCTGGCGCACGCCGCGCTCGACGAGGTCGGCGCCGGGGTCTTGCCCCGCGGTGACGTGGCCGCCGATGTGGATGCCGATGGAGCGGGTGCGCTCCATGTGGACGTTCTCGACGAGGCAGTTGTGGCAGTTGGCGAGGTCGAGCGCGCCGCCCGCCGAGTTCCAACTGCCGGGCAGGTCGGGCTTGCCGCCGGCGAGCTTGAGGTTGCGGACGGTGATGTTGCGCGCCGTCGAGCCGTTGGCGACGGCGTTGGCGTAGGTGAGGATGACCTTGAAGGTGGCCTGATGCTCGCCGTTGGCGATGGAGCGCCGCTGCTCGGCCGGCGTCTGCGTGGTGTGCACCCACGAGCTCTCTTTGACGACCGTCTGGGGGCCGGAGCCTTCGAGCGTCGAGTCGGAGTCGAGGAGGAAGAGCGCGCCGACCATGTTCCGCGCGCCGCCGTAGCCGCGCATCGAGTAGGTGAACGTGCCGGGCGGGAGCCGGAGCGTGACGCCGCCGCGGACGCGCACCTGCGTCGAGTCGCCGCAGTCGCCGGCCTCGTCGGCGACGACCGTGCCGCCGCGCCCGCCGAGCGAGTCGATGGCGGCCTGAATGCGCGCGCACGGGTTGGCCCCGCCGAAGCGCGAGGAGTTGACCACGCCGCGGGCGTTCGTCTGCGGGACGGTCGTTTCCGAGGTGACGCGGCGCGCGCGTCGGCGACGCCTCTGCGTCGAAGCCTCGGCGAAGTCCGCCGTCAGGATGGCGAAGGAGAGGAAGGCGATGAGAAGCGAAGCGAGCCTGAGCATCCGCGTGTGAACCCCCACGTTACGACTCGCGCCAGAGGGCGCTGCCGTTTTGTTGCCGGTTGCGGTTTAAGAGTTGGCAACATTTTAACTCACCGCGCGGGAGGCCGTCAGCCCGCAGGCTCTTTAAAGTGGATGAACCGCCGCGCCCGTTCGCCGTCGTTCGGCCACGCGTTTTACGCGGGGCGCGGCGGCGGGCGAACGGGCGCGGCGGCCTGTTCGGGTGTCGTCGGCGCTTAACGGCCCGACTTGATGTCGTAGGCCCAAAGCGTCCCGAGGTCACGGATGTAGAGCCTCCCGTCGGCGATCACCGGGTAGGTGAAGGCCATCTCCGGGAACTGCCCGACCTGTTTGTGCTTCGGCTGGTTCGGCGGGGTGAAGCGCCCCTTCTCGCGGAAGCCATGCGGGCTCGCCTCCACCAGCACGAAGTCACCGTTGACGAGGTGGAGGAATAAGAGGCCGTCGGCGGAGGCGATCGAGGCCCAGCCGAAATTGTCCGCCTTCCACTTCACCTTGCCCGTGGCGAACTCGGCCGCGACCAGCCCCTGCCCCGGCTCGGTGCCGTAGATGTGGTCGCCGACCAGCACCGCGCCGCCGATGCCGTTCGGGAGTCCGCGCGTGAAGTAGACCTGCTCCGCGGCGACCCCGTTGCCCTCCGGCTTCAGTCGGAGGAGCGCGCCGCCGACGCCCAGAGCCCCGTAGTAGACGTGCCCGTTGTGCGCCACCGGCGTGAAATACTGCGCCGGCCCCTTCGCCGCCTCCTTGTAGCGCCAGAGGAATTCGCCCGTCTTCGCGTCAACGCCGACGGCGCCCTTCGGCAAAAGCTGCGCGTACTGCTTGCGCCCGCCGCCGTGCGCGACGACCGCCGACGCGTAGCCCGCCGGGTCGCCGCCCGGGATCGCCGACTTCCAGATGACGGCGCCCGTCTTCTTGTCGAGCGCCGCCATCGTGGCCTGCGCGCCGCCGGGCGTGACGACCACCACGTCGCCGTCGACGAGCGGCGACTCGGCGTAGGCCCACTCGCCCGGCTGGCCCCCGAACTCCCGGCGGATGTTCTTCTGCCAGCGAATCCTGCCGCCCTTGGCCTCGATGCAGGCGAGGTCGCCGTCCGACCCGAGCGCGTAGACGAAGCCGCCGTCAACGGTCGGCGTGGAGCGCGCCTTCGCGTACGGCGGGTTCATGTCCGGGTTGCCGACGTTGCCGACGCGCGTCGTCCAGATGACTTTGCCGTCCTTCGCCGAGAGGGCCTGCACGAACTCGTTCTCCATCCCGCGGTTGCTCATCAGGTAGATGCGCGAGCCGGCGACGGCCGGCGTCGAATAGCCGTCGCCGATGTCGTTCAACTGCCAGAGCAGCTTCGGCCCGCCGGCCGGCCACTGCTTGAGGAGGCCGCTCTCGCGGGACGTGCCGGCGCGTTCGGGGCCTCGCCACTGGGGCCAGTCGGCGGGCGGTGCGGCCACGCCGGCCGACCTCGGGACGGACACGGTGATGAAGCACACGGAGAGGGCCGCGATGGTGGTTAGCAATCGTGATTTCACTGTCTTCTCCTTACGGCTGACTGAGGAATCGCTTCCGGGTGCGGCCGCCCCACACTGATACGAACAGTTTCCCCAGATGTTTCGTCGCGCGCGCCTCGCCCCCGCCGGCGTGACGCTTTGGCGGGTCATTCCTTCGCCTCACCGCCGCCCCGCCTCCACAGGGAAAGCGCGAGGCCGGCGGCCATCAGGGCGAGCAGTATGAGGTTCACGTAGAAGCCGGGCGGCGACCCCGCGCGCTCGATGGGCATGACCCGGAAGATGAGCCTGCGGCACAGGTGTTCGACCAGCAGCAGCGCGAACATGAAGGGGATCAGGGCGCGGTAACGGAGCAGGGCCAGCACGCACAGCAGGCAGATGACGAGCTGCGCCAGCCCCCACGCCGCGAACGCGGAGACCACCGCCCGCGCGCCGGCCGGCGTGTAGGTGTCGAGCGGAATCCCGTCGGCCGAGACGGCCACGTCGTAGCCGTCGAAGATGGTGTTGAGGCTCATCGCGATTTTCATCAGCACGAGCGCGGCGAAGAGCCAGAGCGCGAGCCTGCGGCCGCGGTAAGTGTTATCAATCTGCCGTGGAAGGAATCGGTCGAGCATGAGAGTTCTCCGTTGACGGGGCGGTTTCGCGCGGGGCGGGGCCGTTCGGCGCCGCGGGGTGAGTTGCGGCGCTTTGCCGCCCGCCGCGGCCCGAAACATCCTACGCGCGGCGGAAACCAAAGGACATGACGCCACGTATCAAAAACATGACCGCAGGTTGCAAAGGGGGCCGAAGGCGATGCCCGAGCTGACCGTCGCGGCCGCAGGCGCGCGGGCGCTGTGGGAGCTGGCCGTGTCGAAGGGGGCGGGCCGCCGGGCGCTGGCCGAGCGAGCCCGCATTGACCCTTCAGAGCTGCAAGACCCGGACGGGCGCATCCCGCTCCCGAAGTACGTCGCGCTGATGAGGGCGGGCAAGGAGTTGTGTGGCGACCCCGCCTTCGCGCTCCACTTCGGCGAGGAGGTTGACTTCGCAGACCTGTCCGTCGTCGGCCTCATCGGCCGCGCCTCCGAGAACTGGGTGGAGAGCTTCGCGCAACTGAACCGTTACTCGCGGCTCGTCATCGAGGTCGAGGTGGAGGGCGACGGCGCAGACCGCTTTCAGCTCAGGCGCAGCGGGGGCCAACTCTGGATGGTGGACGCGCGCAGGAACCCCAACGACTTCCCGGAGCTGACCGAATCGTCCTTCGCGCGCATGGTCTGCACGTCGCGCCGCTGGCTCGGCGAGACGCAGTTCGTCAGGGCCGTCCACTTCACACACCCCGAGCCGCCGTATCGCGCCGAGTACGACCGAATCTTTCAACTGCCGCTGGTCTTCGGGAGCGACAAGAACGCGCTGCTGACCGACGAGGCGTGGATGACGCACCGCAACACGCTCGCGTCGCCCTACGCCCTCGGCGTCCTCAGCGCGCACGCGGAGACGTTGCTCAGGAGTCTGGAGAGTTCCAAGACCACGAGGGGCCGCGTCGAGGGCCTGCTGACGCCCATGCTGCACACGGGCGAGGCGGGCATCGACGCGGTGGCCGGCAAGCTGGGCGTCAGCCGACAGACGCTCTTTCGCAGGCTGAAGGCGGAGGGCGTGACCTTCGAGAAGGTTCTTGACGAGTTGCGCCACAAACTGGCGCTCCACTACCTGACGGGGAAGCACGCCTCGGTGAACGAGACGGCCTATCTGGTGGGCTTCTCCGACCCGGCCGCGTTCTCGCGCGCGTTCAAGCGCTGGACGGGCTCCAGCCCGCGCGCCGCGCTGGCCCCGAAGCTTGACGACGACCGCGCGGCCTTTCAAACCCCGCCGACCACGCGGTAGACCACCCCTCAGTCGAGCGGCTTCAAGTCCGGCTCGACCCAGCCGAGGCGCGCCTCCCACGAGAAGAGTAGTTCGCGCGTGTAGTGCTCAAGGGGGAGGCCCCTGTCGGCGCGCGCGATCAGCTCGTTGGCGAGGGGGACGAGCGGGCGGGCCTCGTTGTAGTCGCGTTCGAGGAAGGCGCGGACGTGGCGCAGCCAGAAGAGGGTCAGCGTCTCGTGGTAGCCGCGCTCGCGCGTGGTGACGACGCCGTGCGCCGCGTTCAGCCGCTTGATGCCGGAGCGGACGCGCGCCGCCGCCTCCGGCCAGTCGAACTGTAAAAGGTACCAGAGCGCGACGGTCAGGTGCGCCGCGTGCGTCCAGCGCTCGCGCGGCAGCGAGCAGTCGTCGAAGCCGCGCACGAGGTCGAAAATCTCGGCGGCGTCGCGGAAGGTTGCGCTCTCAAGCGCGGCCACGGTCATCGCTCACACTCCTTCAATCCGAAACCCCGCGCCGGCCCGGGGTTTCGAGTTTCGAGTCGGGGAACTAATCGTCCTCAACTCGGGACTCGTAACTGTTTCCCAACCGAAGCGTCTCGTGAGCGAAGGCGGAACGACTGCGGAGAATGGACTGGGAGAGATTCGAACTCTCACCTGACAGTTTGCAAAACTGCCGCTCTGCCGAGTTGAGCTACCAGCCCGAGAGCCGTGAATCGTGAATCGAGGTTGAATGGCGTTCAGCCCGGGCGGGAACCTAGCCGCGCGAAGTCGCGGCGGTTCACGGTTGACGATTGACGGTTTTTGATTGCGGAGGCGGGAGTCGAACCCGCGACCTTCGGTTTATGAGACCGCTGCTCGGGCCGTCTGAGCTAACCGGCCGGGACGGTCTGGGGTCTGAAGCCCGGAGTCGGAGACGAAGCGTCGAGAGTGTTCCATCTCCGACTCCGGGCTTCAGACCCCGGACTGTTTTTTAGCGGTCGGAGTCGGCATCGCACCGACCTCTTCGCTTTTTCAGAGCGACGCTAATCTGTCTCAGCTATCCGACCGGGGCCGCGGCGCGCGGGGCTGCGGAGTCGGCGAGACAGAAAGATTTGTCTCGGCAAACCGCGGCCCCTTTGTCCGCAGGCGTGAGGGGCCGCCCGTGGCCGCCGCCGGCTCAGGCGGTCGCGGCCTGTTCGCCGGCTGCGAGGCTTTCGACGAACAGGTACTTGCGCCACTCGGGGCGCGACTCGGCGTAGTGGCAGAGCATCACCGCGTCGAGGCCCGCCGAGAGGGCGCGCTGCGGGGTGAGCAGCGGCATGCGCGCCTCTTCGGGCGTGCGGTCGCCCTTGCGCGTGTTGCAGCGGACGCAGGCCGCGACGAGGTTCTCGGGCGTCGAGCGCCCCGCCTTCGAGCGCGGGGTGATGTGGTCGAGCGTGAGCTCGCCGGCCGACTTACGGCCGCCGCAGTACTGGCAGCGGAAGCGGTCGCGGACGAAGATGCGCAGCCGCTTCATGCCGGCCGACTGGCGGCGCCGTCGGACGTTGACGTAGGCGCGCAGGCGGATCACGCTGGGCACCGGGAACTCGGCGCGCGGCGAGCGCAGCACGCGGCCGGCGTCGAACTCCTCGACGTAAACGACGCCGCGGAAGACGAGGCACATCGCGCGCGCCACGCCCACGGTGCCGAGCGGCTCGTAAGAGAAGTTCAGCAGCAGAACCCTGCCGTTCAAAGTTGCCATCCGGCACCTCCTTTCCTGATGTCTCGGGTTCCGAGGTTGGGGTTCAAAGTCCACAGACGAAGCGGCCCTTTAACTTGAAACCCGGAGCCCGGAACTTTTAGTTCGGGCGTGCGAGCGGCGGTGAGGCGGCCCGCGGGCGCGGGCGACCGCTCGCAAGTCGTTTGGAAGAGCACGCGGCCGGACTCGAACCGGCGTCGAGCGGCTTTGCGGGCCGCCGCCTTGACCAGCTTGGCTACGCGCGCGGAGAGTTGATGCCCGCGGCGAGGTCGCGGCCTCGCGGCCGGAGACTACCGTATGCGCGCTCCGGCGTTCGGGACGCGGGCGAAACGGGAGGAGGGACTCGAACCCTCAGGCCGAGTGTGGAAGACTCGGATGTTGCCTTTACATCACCCCCGCGGCAGGGAAGGGCGGTGCGGGAGTCGAACCCGCATCCGGAGTCGTTCGAAGCGACCCGCTTTTGTTCCGTTAAGCTAACCGCCCGCGCGTGAGGCCCGAAGAGTGGACGGCGGGAGTCGAACCCGCGCCTCCGGCATGGCGAGCCGGCACTCTGAACCAGACTGAGCTACGCCCACGTGTTGGTCGGGGTGCAGGGAATCGAACCCTGACCACAAGCTCCCAAGGCTTGGATGCGAACATTACACCACACCCCGTTGCAGACCTGATGCGCCGCGCGGGACTCGAACCCGCAGCCCCCTGTTTAAGAGACAGGTGCTCAGCCCGTTGAGCTTCCGGCGCGCGGCGGAACGGAACGGGCAGGACTCGAACCCGCGTCGTCTTGCTTGACAAGCAAGTGCCTCGACCACTCGGCCACCGTTCCAATGAAAGACGTGAAGTGAGCGGGGGCGGCCCGACTCGGTTGGAATCCGCCGCATTACCTTTATGCTACGCCCCCTCGGTCGCGTGGGGAGTGCGCGCGGAGAGAGTCGAACTCTCACTGAGCGGGGTTTAAGCCCGCCGCCTCTGCCGTTTGGGCTACGCGCGCGGATGCGGGAGGTGAGATTCGAACTCACAAAAACCGCCTTCTGAGGGCGGCGCGTCTGCCAAGTTGCGCCACTCCCGCGAGTTGATGCCGGGCGAGGGAATCGAACCCCCACCCCCTGTTCCACAGACAGGCGTGGCTATCTTTAGACCACCCCGGAACCACTGATGAACCCGGCACGACTCGAACGTGCGGCCTCAACCTTCGCACGGTTGCGCTCTGATCCGCCTGAGCTACGGGTTCGAGCAAGTAGTCATTAGCCGGTAGCCGCCCCGCGCCGGGACGACCGGCGTTGACGCCGTCATGATTCGACGGAGACTCTCTTTCTACCGACTACTGTCTACTGCTTTTGGCGGTAGGTGTGGGAGTCGAACCCACAGGAGCTTTCGAAGGCTCCGACAGTTTTCGGGACTGCTCGGCGCGCACGTGCCCGACCCTCCTTGCCATGCATCAGGGGGGACTCGAACCCCCACGCTCGCAAGAGCCACAGCTTTACAGACTGCTGCCGGTCCGATTCGGCGTCTGATGCTTCCGCAATAATGATGAAGGCGGAGGGGCATCCTCCGCGCTTGAGAGCCGCGACGAGACTCGCGCCCGCGGCCGAGGCCCTCGCCTTCATCCCTCACGAGATACTTCGGTTGTCAAACAACAAAAAGAGCGGGCCCGCGTGGCTTCCCGACAGGAAGCAGGCCCGCTCCGAACGAGTCTCTAGGTGTTAGTTAGAGAGTTGGGAGCGGGAGGCCCGCCCCCGCTAAATCAAACTTGGTT
>DATMVI010000077.1:0-21830 GCA_035563275.1 Pyrinomonadaceae bacterium | reverse complement strand
GTCGCCGGCCGAGGCGGCCGCCGAGAAGGGCGCGCGCGAAGCCTTCGACACGCTCGTTGACGGCATCCGCCGCGCCGACGCCGCGGCCGTGATGAGCGTCTACTGGGAGTCGCCGCGCCTCGTCCTCTTCAACAACAACGGCACGGTGACGAAGAGCTGGGAGCAGACGCGCAGCAACCGCGAGAGCCTGTACGCGCGCGTGAAGGACGTGAAGCTCGACGTGAGGGACGTGAACGTGAAGGCGCTCGGCCGCGACGCGGCGGTCGTCACCTGCCTCTGGGAGCAGACGCAGACGGCCGACGGCCAACCCGAGCGCGCCACCGGCCGCCTCACGGTCGTCTTCCAGAAGGTCGGCACGGCGTGGAAGGCCGTCCACGCGCACACCTCGCCCGACCGGCCCGACCCCTCGCGCCTGATGCCGTCCGAGCGCACCGACGGCGCGACGGCCGCCCCGACGAAACCCTGAAGCATCAACCGCGCGCGCGTGGACGCGCCCCGTCTCGGCCGTGCCCCCGCGGCCCCGCGGTTGACCCTCGGACGCGAAAAGGCGGGGCCCGTTCGCCTTACGGGCCCCGCCTTCCTTCTTAGCACTTCCGTCAATTTGTCACGCGGGCCGAGCGACCTAACACAGGAGAATCAGCGGCGCTGAGACGAGCTTCGGTTCCGTGCCCGCAGGACGGGCGGATTATACACCAGCGCCGCCGGTTCGCGAAACTTTTTTGTACGGAGGCGGCTAGACAGCAACCGCCGTTTTCAGTATAGTTTTCTCCGTTTGAGGTACCTCAACTTACAGCATTGACAGGAGAACAACCTATGCGAAGGACTCTGGCAACTTTGGCGTTGGTCGCCGTCGCCAGCGTGGGCGCGGCCTGCGACGGCGGCACGAACACCAACAACGGCAACGCCAACATGAATGCCAACGGCAACGCCAACACGAACACCAACATGAACACCAACATGAACACCGGCGCTAACACGAACACGAACGCCGGCAACATGAATGGGAACATGAATGGGAACATGAACTCGAACATGAACCGCAACGGCAACACCAACGCCGGCGGGGGCACGAACATGAACGGGAACATGAACCGCGGCGGCGGCAACACCAACGCCGGCGGTAACAGGAACTCGTAAGGCGTTCCGCCACGAATCCGCAAAGTAGAAGGCGCGACCGTGACCCGGCGCGCCTTCTACTTTTTCCGCCCGCGCCACCCGGGAAAGCGAAGGGGCCGCCCCGTCGGAGCGGCCCCTCTTATTGCCTATGGCTCGGTGGACTGTCTGGATTAGCCTCGCTGAATCCGGTGTGTCGCGGGGGCTTTGCGGCCCCCCAAGCCCCACCCGTCAGGGTGTAAAACCATAGGTTGGCACTTCCTTGCGTGCGTGCGTCAACCCTGTTTCAGCGGGCTTCAGCCACCTCACTGTGATAAGAACTCATACTTTTTGGATCACCTCCTTTCCAGTGTTGGGGCGCATGATAGACGACTATAAATTGTGCGTCAACTTTTATTTTGACGCCGCATCCTGCGGCTTCACTTTAAGCCGCGCCGCGGTACGCCTCGCGCCCGCCGACGTAGACCCGGCGCGCGTGCTCGACGCCGAAGAAGTAGGCCAGCTCGCGGTAGTCCTCGCAGTCGTGCAGGCAGAAGTCGGCGCGCCGGCCCGGCTCTAAAGAGCCGACCTCGCGGCCGCGGCCGAGGCTGTGGGCGGCGTTGACGGTGGCGGCCGTGACGGCCTCGGCCGGGGTCAAACGCATGTGCGTCGCGGCCAGCGAGAGGATCATCGGCATCGAGGGCGTGGGCGAAGAGCCGGGGTTGAAGTCGGTGGCGAGCACGACGGCGAGGCCGGCGTCGATCATGGCGCGCGCCTCGGGGTAGCGCCGCGAGCCGAGCGCGTAGACCGAGCCGGGCAGAAGCACCGGCTGCACGCCCGCAGACCGCAGCGCCGCGACGCCGCGCTCGTCCGCGTGCTCGAGGTGGTCGGCCGTCTTCGCCCGCAGCTCGGCCGCGAGCAGCGCCCCGCCCGAGAGCGAGAGCTGGTCGGCGTGGACGCGCAGGGCCAAGCCGTGTGAGCGCGCCGCCGTCAGGACGCGCCGCGACTCCTCGACCGTGAAGACGCGCTCCTCGCAGAACACGTCGCAGAACTCGGCCAGCCCCTCGCCCGCCACGCGCGGCAGCATCTCGCCGACGACCAGCTCGACGTACTCGCCGCGCCGGCCCCGATACTCGTCCGGCACTTCGTGCGCGCCGAGGAAGGTGGCCGCGTAGGAGAGCCGCCCCGCCTCGTTCAGCCGCCGCACGACGCGCAACATCTTCAGCTCGTCCTCGACCGAGAGGCCGTAGCCGGACTTGGCCTCGACGGTCGTCGTGCCGCCGCCGAGGAACCAGCGCTCGCGCCGGCGCGCCGACTCGAACAACTCGTCTTCGGTGGCCGCGCGCGTGCGCCGCACGGTCGAGCGGATGCCGCCGCCGGCCGCGGCGATCTCCTGATAGCTCACGCCCCCGGCCCGCTGCTCGAACTCGTCGGCGCGGCTGCCGGCGAAGACCGGGTGCGCGTGCGCGTCCACGAAGCCCGGCATCACCACGCGCCCGCCCGCGTCCAAAACTTCCACGCCCGCGCCCGCGAACGGCTCGACTTCGGCGCGAGTCCCGACGCGCTCGACGCGCCCGCCCGCGACCAGCATCGCCCCGCCTTCGACGACGCCCAGCTCGCGCATCTCCGCCCCCACGCGCGGCCGCGCCGGCCCCGCCATCGTCACCAACTGCGAACAGTTCAGGACCAACAACGAAGTCATAGTCTTAAAATCAGCTTGGGAAACACAGCCCGGAGTCCGGAGTCCGAGACATTTGCTTTTGACTCCTGACTTCCGGCTCCGGGCCGTCGTTAAGCCGAAGAGGTGTGGTCGTGGACGACGCGCCAGCCGCCGGTGGTGCGGCGGAAGATGAGTGTGAAGCGGCCGCGGGGGGTGTCGGCGTCGCGGGCGAGTTGCCAGCGGCCGGTCGCCATGATGTAGAAGGGGCTGAGCGGCTTGAATTCGAGTTCGGAGAAGGTCAGCGTGCCCATCTTGCCGCGCGAGTCGTAGCGCGCCTTGTACCGGTCGAGCACGGTCTGCCAGCCGCGCGTGAGGGTGTCGCCGGAGACGAAGGTGGTGGCCTCCTCGCGCGCGTAGCCGGCCATGAAGCCCTCGATGTCGCCGCGGTTCCAAGCCGCCTGCTGCGCCTCGATGACGGCGCGCACGGCCGCGACCTCTTTGTCCTCCTTCGGCGGCCCGGCGGCCCCGCCCCGGTAGCCCAGCACGAGCGCCCCGACCGCCGCCACCGAGACGAGCGTGAAGACGTACTTACTTTTCATCGGCTGCTCCTTTGAAAGCCGCGAAGCGCGGGAAGAAGTTATCAGTCGTCAGTCGTCAGTCGTCAGGAGAGACGAAAACTGATGACTGACGACTGACGGCTTCGTCTTCACGATTCACGCCTCTTAACTCCTTCTTTCGAGCCACGCGCGCACGTCGCCGCGCATGGCGGGGGCGAACTCGTGGCCGGCGTCGTAGGCGCGCGCCTCCACGTCCGAGGCGCGCAGGCGCAGGCGCTCGGCGTAGCCGGCGACGCGCGCGGGCGGGTAGAACTCGTCGCGCGTGCCGTGCAGGTGGAAGACGGAGGCCCGCGTGGGGCCGTAAGCCGCGCTCGTCTCCCAGTCGCCGGGCAGCCCGCCGCAGATGCCGACGACGCCGCGCAAAGCCTCGCGGTGCGTGAAGGCGAAGCGGTAGTTGAGCGCGCACGACTGCGAGAAGCCCATGAGGAAGACCCGGTCGCGCCGGGCGACGCCCCGCCCGACGAGCGCTTCGATCAGGTCGAGCAGCGCGCGGTGGTGGAGCGCGACCGACTCCTCGGGGCGGAAGTTGGTGAGCCAGCCGAAGCCGTAGCGCAGGGGGCCGCCCGGCTCGCGCGGCTCCTTCATGTGCTGGTGCGGCCCCTGCAAGGCCGCGACGGCGAAGCCCTCGGGCGCGTGCCGCCGCGCCTCGCGCATCATCCAGTCCTTGTTGCTCCCGTAGCCGTGCAGCGCCACGAGCAGCGGCGCGGGCGCGGGCGCCGGCGCGTAAACGTCGTAGTACAGCCTGACCTCGGCCGTGAGCGTGCGGTCGGCGCTGACGCCGTCTTCGTCGGTGCGTGTCATCTGGGCGCGGTTAGTTTCAAAGTCCACGGGAGAAATTCGGCGGGCCGATACTATCACGTCAACTCAGTTGACGTAGCCTTCGCCGCCGCCGTCGTCTTCGCCCGTCGGGTCGCCGCCTTCGTCGGCGGCGTCGAGCGCGGGCGCCGGGGTGGTCTCTTCTTCGAGGCTCCAGATTTCGTAGAGGTCGGGGGGGACTTCGGTGACGAAGCGGGAGGGGCGTTGGAGGACGGTCTGGCGGGTCGAGTAGTCGGTGACCATGAGGGGGTAGGCGAGGTAGAGCTGGTCGCGGGCGCGCGTGAGGGCGACGTACCAGAGGCGGCGTTCCTCCTCCTCGCCCTCGGCGTCGCGCAGCGAGCGGGGGCTGGGGAACTTGCCGTCGGCGGCCCAGACGACGAAGACGGCGCGCCACTCCAGCCCCTTCGCTTGGTGGATCGAGGAGAGGGTGAGCAGTTCGTCCTCGTCGCCGCCGGAGACCACGTCCTCGGCCGTGAGCGCCTGCGGCGCGCCGTAGCGCTCGGTCGAAAGCAGCGCGAGTTCGGAGAGGAACTCGTCGGTCGAGTCGAAGCGCGCGCTGTAGTGGGCGAGCTGGCGGAGGTCTTCGAGGCGCGCCTCGGCGTTCTCGTAGTTGCTCTCCAAGTAGTCTTCGTAGCCGCGCGCGAGCACCGTCTCGATCTGGCGCGCGGGGTTGGCGCGCGCCTCGTCTTTGACCAGCTCTTCGAGGAGCGAGCGGAACTCGGCCCAGCCCGTGCCGCGCCGGTTGGCCGTCGAGTCGGCCTCGCCGCGGACGACGAGGGCGAGCGGGTCGGCCGCGAGCTGCAAACGCTCCCAGACGCGGTTGGCCGTCGCCGTGCCGACGTTCGGGATGAGCTTGAGCACGCGCTTCCACGCCAACTCGTCGCGCGGGTTGGCGACGAGGCGCAGGTAGGCGACCACGTCCTTGATGTGCGCCTGCTCGAAGAAGCGCACGCCGGAGCGGACGCGGTAGGGGATGCCGCGCCGCGTCAGCTCCAGTTGCAGTTCGAGCGAGTGGTAGTGTGAGCGGTAAAGCACCGCCGTCTCATTCAGCGCCACGCCCTCGTCGCGCAGTTCGAGGATGCGCGCGGCGATGAAGGCGGCCTGCTGGTCGGCGTCGCGGCAGGGCACGAGCGCGGGGCTGAGGCCGAGGCTCGGGCGCGCGGCCCTCAGGGTCTTGGGGAACTGGCGGCGGTTCGAGGCGATGGAGACGTTGGCGACGGCGAGGATTTCGGGCGTCGAGCGGTAGTTGGTTTCGAGCTTGTAGACGCGCGCCTCCGGGTAGCGCTTCGGGAACTCGTAGATGCTCTCGACCGACGCGCCGCGGAAGGCGAAGATGCTTTGCGCGTCGTCGCCGACGACCATCACGCTCTTGTGCCTGACCGCGAGCAGGTCGACGATCTCGGCCTGAAGGCGGTTCGTGTCCTGATACTCGTCGACGAGGACGTGCTCGAACTGCTCGCGGTAAATCCGCGCGACCTCCTCCCTCTCTTCGAGCAGGCGCTTCCAGTTCAAAAGCAGGTCGTCGTAGTCCATCACGTTGCGCTCGCGCTTGCGCTCCATGAAGAGGCGGTCGACCCTCGTGATCTGCTGCGAGAGCGGCTCGAAGTGCGGGTAGCGGCGCGCGACCACCTCGTCGATCGGGCGGTCGGTGTTCGTCGCGAAGCTGATGATGTCCTGCAAGACCTCGGCCTTGGGGAAGCGGCGCGCGCGCGTGTCCTCGCCGGCCTCGGCGACGCAGACCGAGATGAAGTCTTTGGCGTCCTCGGCGTCGAGGATCGAGTAGTTCTGCGAGTAGCCGAGCGAGGCGGCGTGGCGGCGCAGGACGAGGTTGGCGATGCGGTGGAAGGTTCCGCCCCAGACGCGGCGGGCCACGTCCGAGCCCCCGCCCGTCAACTGCTCGACGCGCCGGAGCATCTCGCGCGCGGCGCGGTTCGTGAACGTCGCCAGCATGATGCGGGCCGGCGCGACGCCGTGCTCGACGAGGTAGGCGACGCGGTAGGTGATGGCGCGCGTCTTCCCCGACCCCGCGCCGGCGATGACGAGCGCCGCGCCCGGCGGCGAGGTCGCCACCGCGTACTGCTCCGCGTTCAACTCCTCGCGGTAGCGCGCCAGCCTGTCCGGCAGCCCCGCGCCCTCAGGGCGCTTGATGACGTAACGCTTCATCTCAAGACCCGCTTATAGCACGGGGGCCTTGAAAGCCGTAAATCGTAAACCGCGAATCGCGAGCCGAAAGAGGCCGAGCCTCGCCCGACTCGGCCCGGCCGAAACCCGGCCGCGATTCACGGCTCGCGATTCGCGGCCTTTACTTGTCACCCGCCACTCACGTTGTTACGATGTCGGGGCAGACAAACCCTTAACTTTCGGACGAGAAGCGAGCGAGGTGAGGCGATGAAATTTCCCGGTGGCATGAACCTGCAACAGATGATGAAGCAGGCGCAGCAGATGCAGGAGAAGATGCAGCAGGAGATGGAGGCGATGGTCGTGGACGCGACGGCCGGCGGCGGCGTCGTCACCGTCCAGATGCGCGGGACGAAGGAGGTCGAGTCCATCAGGATCGACCCCGAGGCCGTCAAAGACGGCGACGTTGAGATGCTGCAAGACCTGATCGTGGCGGCCGTTAACGAGGCCGGCCGCAAGGTGGACGAGGCCATGAAGGGCAAGCTCGGCGGCATGCTCCCGCCCGGCCTCGGCAACATGTTCTAAAAGCAGTAGCCGGTAGTCAGTAGACAGCAGAAACACACCCTCTGTCGAAACGTTCGGCTGAAAGCGACAACGCCCGCCTCCGAACCTACCGGCTACTGACTACCGGCTACTGTCTACTGCCCTTATGCTTGAGTATTCCGAGCCAGTCACGAAGCTGATCGACGAGTTCAAGCGGCTGCCGGGCATCGGGCAGAAGTCGGCGCAGCGCTTGGCCTTCCACGTCCTGCGGATGTCGGAGGAGGAGGTGGGCCGCTTCGTCGCGGCGATGGAGGAGGTCAAGCGGCGGATCGTGATGTGCGCGGTCTGCAACAACCTGACCGACGTTGACCCCTGCCGCTTCTGCTCCTCCGCCTCGCGCGACCGCTCCGTGATCTGCGTCGTCGAGGAGCCTTACAACCTCGTCGCCGTCGAGAAGACGCGCAGCTTCCACGGCCTCTACCACGTCCTGCACGGGACGCTCTCGCCGCTGCGCGGCCTCGGCCCGGAAGACCTCCGGCTCTCGAACCTCCTGACGCGCCTGCGGCCCGAGAACAACGACGGCGTCGAGGTGCGCGAAGTCATCCTCGCCACCAACCCCAACACCGAGGGCGAGGCCACCGCCACCTACATCAGCCGGCTCCTGAAGCCCCTCGGCGTCCGCGTCACACGCATCGCCATGGGCATGCCCGTCGGCTCCGACCTCGAATACGTGGACGAGGTCACGATGGACAAGGCGCTCGCCAACCGGCACGAGATATAGAAGCCCTCAATCGTCAATCGTCAATGAAGGTTGGGCCGCGCTCGAACTCCGGCGGCGACCGTCCGGGCCGACGCGCGCCCGATCACGATTTACGACCCGCGGCTTTTAGAATCTGACGTGCTCGACGGGCGCGTCCTTCCTGCAATCGGTGCACTCCTTGCCGTCGTCGTACCACTTGGCGTCGAACTCGACGAGGGAGAGGATGGGGACGGGGTCGTCGCCCTCGGGGCTTTCGAGCTGGTCGGGCGCGCCCTTGAAGCGGACGATGGTGCCGCAGCCGATGATCTTCGTGCCCATCTCGCGCAGCAGGCCCACGGTCTCGTTGATGGCGCCGCCCGTGCGCGAGATGTCGTCAACGATGACGGCCGGGTAGACCTCGCCCTTGTTGACGTACTGGCGGAAGCGGCGCTTGCCGTCCTTGTCGAGCTCGGCCCAGTAAATCTGGTCGGCGTTCAACGCCTCGCGGACGGCGAAGCCGACGGGGATGCCGCCGGGGCTGGGGCTGATGATTGAGACCTTCGGGAGCGCGCTCGAAATGTCCTTCTCCAGACGGAGCTTGCGCGAGAGGGCGACGGCCAGCACGCGCGCCGTGTCGTAGTAGCGGAAGGCAAGCGGCATCTGGAAGTAGTGCGGCGTGTGCTGGCCCGAGGGGTAGATGAAGTGCCCCTCGCGGTACGCCCCCGACTTCTTCAGAATCTCCATCACCTCGTTCGGCTCGGGAATCAGTCGCGGCATCGTCATCGGCGTTCTCCAGAAAAGAAGTAGTCAGTAGTCAGTAGACAGTAGTCAGTAGGAAGACCTTCGCCCGTGAACCGTCCGGGTGTCGGCGTCGGCAGACCAAACGCGGAGCGCTACTGTCTACTGACTACTGGCTGCTGTCTACTTTTCCGCAAGCATAACACTAGTCGGGCGCGTTTGCCCCGCCGGCGAGCGCGCGGCGGATGAGGGCGCGCTGGTCGCGGCTGAGGCCGTCGGGCAGCGCGGCGAGCTCGAACCACGCGGCGCGGTCGACCTCGAAGCTCGGCGTCCGGCCCGCGAGCGCGGCCGACCGCATCGCGCAGCGGAAGATGATCTCGACCTGCCGGACGTGGCTGAGCGTGCGCGCGAACGCCAGCTCGACCGTCTCGAACTCCAGCCCCGTCTCCTCGAACATCTCGCGGCGGACGGCCTCCTCGGGCTGCTCGCCGCTCGTGAGGAAGCCGCCGGGGATGCCCCAGCCCTCGCCGCTCCGCAGCGTGTGGCGCAGCAGCAGCACGCGCCCGCGCTCGTCGCTGACGACCGCGCCGGCCGTCACCGTGAAGCGCGGCTGCGTCAGCCACACGCCCGCGCGCCTGACGAACACCGGCGCGCCCCGCCACACACCCGCCAACAGACTCTTCAGCATGAGAGGTGAAGATAGCAGATAAGCGACGCCGGATGTTAGATGCCGGCGAGTTGTCATAAACTGGGCGCAGGCGTCTTCAGCCGACGCCGGCATCCTGCGTCCAGCATCCGACTTCTTCCCTTATGGCCGGGCCGGAACACACCGTGGGGATTTTCGGGCGCGCGGCCGACCCGCAGGTCGGGCGCGTCGCCGGCCACCTGCGCGGGCGCGGGGCGCGGCCGCTCGTCTTGGACCTCGGCGGCTTCCCCGCGCGGCTGCGGCTGACGATTGAGGACGGCGCGGCGCGCGCCGGGGGCGAGCCGCTGCCGCCGGCTTCGGCGTGGTACGTCCGCTCGATGCCGATGACGATGCCCTTCTTCGACTTCGACCCGCGCGTCGAGGCCGCGACGCCCGCGGAGCTTCTGGCGCGCTGGCGCCAACGTTACGCGGCCGAGCGCGAGCGGCAGTCTTTCATCACCGGCTTCGTCCTCGCGCTCGGGCGCGCGGGCGCGCGGCTCGTCAACGCGCCGTCCGCGCTCGACCAGCACTTCGTCAAGACCGACCAGCTCGCGCGCCTGCGCGCGGCCGGCCTCCCCGTCCCGCCGACGCTCGCCACCAACGACCCCGACGCGCTGCTCCGCTTCTCGGCCGCGCACGCCCCGCTCGTCTACAAGCCGCTCGCCGGCGGCGCGCTCTGCCGCCGGGTCGAGGCCGCAGACCTCGAAGGCGAGAGGCTCGCGGCGCTGGCGCGCGCGCCCGTGCTCTTTCAGGAGGAGGTTCGCGGGCGCGACGTGAGGGTCTACGTGGTCGGCGGGCGCGTGGCCGCCGCCTACGAGATTATGTCGGAGGCGGTTGACTATCGCGGGAGCGAGGCGGGGGTGGTCGAGACGCGGCTGAGCGAGGCGGAGGCCGAGGCGTCCGTGCGCGCGGCCGAGGCGTGCGGGATGCTCTTCACGGGCCTCGACCTGAAGCGGCGCGACGACGGCGCGTTCGCCGTGCTCGAATGCAACCCGTCGCCGATGTTCGCGGGCATCGAGAGTTGGACGAAGAGCTCGCCGGTGACCGAAGCACTCGGCGAGTTCCTGCTCGACCCGCTCTGAAACCGAACCCGCGGCCGGCGGGCGGTTCTCAGGCTACGTCAGAGTTGATTGACGACGTAGCCTGAGAACCGCCCGCCGCCGCCCGCGGCTCCGTCCTTATCCTTACGCGGCCGCGGCCTACGAGGTGACGCCGCCGCGGTCGCCCTCCTCGCCGAGGGCCATCGTCGTGACGCGGCCTTCGTCGCCCTTCTCCTTCTTCTCCTTCTTCTCTTCGCCGCCGCGGTCGCCCTCCTCGCCGAGCATCATGGTGGTGACCATGCCGTCCTCTTCGTCCGCGTCGTCGTTGCCGGCCGAAGGCTGCGCGCCGAGGGCGGGCGCGGCCGTGCCGGTCGAGGGCAGGTCGCGGATGAAGAGGTCGCCCGCCCCGACCACGTCCTCGGAATCGTTCGGCGTCACGCCGGGGCTGTCCGGCCCGTACAGGTTGCGCTCCGTGCTCATGCTCTACCTCCTCGGTCTGGTGTGTTCACTAGCCTCACAGCGGCCGGCGCATGCTAACACGGAGTAGGCGGTAGACAGTAGTCAGTAGACAGTAGATGCGGAGGCGGCCACCGACGCTGACACTCGGGCGGTTTCGCCGAGAAAGTTTTTCTACTGTCTACTGGCTACTGGCTACCGCCTACTCTTCTTGTTGACTGCCCGCGGGGTTCCTTTTAAGATGCGCGCAGGTCTTGCCGTCGGCTTGCGCCGCCTCCGGCGTCGGCGAACTTACCGAGAAGGAAACTGGCCCGCCATATGTCGAGCGAAGTAACGAAGCCGCCCGCGAGTCCGGGCGCGGTGGCGAAGCAGGCCCCGACCGAGCAGCAGGAGTCGCAGCCGGGCTCGCCGCGCCGGCTCAGCACGGGGCAGACCGTCTGCAACGAGAAGAACGAGAAGGGCAAGCTCTGCAACGGCCACCTCAAGCAGCTCGACACGCAGCACCCTTCGGCCGTACACCTGCGCGGCGACGACGTGCTCCACCGCTGTCAGGCGTGCGGCGCGCTCTACATGGGGCCGCCGATGGGCCACGTCCGCGACCCGCGCCGGCAGCAGCGCTACGTCGAGCGCGACCTCGCCGCCATCCTCAGCGCCGCGGGGGGGACGCTCCCGGCCTACGACTACCCGACGCCGCCGTGGCGCGGCGAAGCCCGCCCCCGCGTCAAGCCGGCGAGCAAGCCCGCGCCGGCCCTGAAGGCGCAGCCCGCCGCGGCTGAAGGCCCGGCCGCGCGGAAGCCCGCGGCCGCGGCCGACTCTTCGCCTTCGGCCGACGCGCACCGCCCCGCGGCCGAGGCGCAGGCGGCCACGGGTCAGGCGTCGGCCGCGCCCTTGAGCCCGACGGCCGCCACGGCCTCGCCCGCCTCCGGGGCCGAGACCGTCTCCGACCTCGCGCCCGAAGCCTCGACCGAGCGCACGCCCGGCGCGCCCAGAGACGAGAGGCCGAAAGAGGCCGCCCCCGAGGCCAAAGCCGCGCCCGCCCCGGCCGCCAAGAAGAAGGGCGCCGCCCACGGCTTCAAGATCACCGACGAGTTCCGCCCCCAGCCGGGCGAGACGACCGAGCAGAAGATCGCCCGCCTCAGGCGACTCGCCGAAGAGGCCAAACGCGCCTCCGGCAAAATCTAAAACAGAGCTGCGATTTCGGGTTTCGAGTTAAAGGCGGCCCGACGTTCGGAAGCCCGGCCGGGGGGCGGGCGTCTCGGGGTTCATTAACGAGCACGTAATGAACCCCGAGACGCCCGCCCCGCGGTCGGGCTTCCGCTCTTAACTTCGGAGCGCGAAACTTAATTTAAAGCTCGCGCACCCGCAGGCCGTCGGGCGAGAAGTGCCAGTCGAGGACTTCGGTCCCTTCCTCCTCGGCCAGCGCGCGCTCGACCTCGGGGCGCGCGCCCGCCTCGCAGAGGAAGGCGATGCAGCCGCCGCCGCCCGCGCCGCAGACCTTCGCCGCCACCGCGCCGCTCCCGAGCGCCTTCGCCACGAGCGACTCCATGTGCGGCGTCGTGATGTTGGGCGCGAGCCGCTTGCGGTTCGGGTAGGCCGCGCGCATCAGCTCGCCCGCCGCGCCCCAGTCGCCGGAGGCCAGCGCCGACTTCATCCCGCGCGCCGTGTCGCGGATGGCCTCGAAGAGCTGGAAGAGTTCCGGGTCGCCGTCGATGTGCTTCTTGAACATCTCCCAGTTGTTGATGCCGGAGAGGCGCGGCTCGCCCGTGTAGCAGATGACGACGCGCCGCTCCAGCTCCGAGGCGTCCACGCTGAGGGCCTCGCGGCGGATGCCTTCGGCGCTGAAGTGGATGGCGTTGACGCCGCCGTAGAACGCGCCGTAGTAGTCCTGAAAGCCGGCCGGCACGCGGATCACGGTCGTCTCGACGTTGGCCGCGAGGACGATGAACTTCCTCTCGGGGTAGCGGTCGCCGACGAGGCGGTTGAGCGCGCCGATGCAGGCGATGGCGAGCGAACTCGACCCGCCGAGGCCGGCGCCCGCCGGGGCCCTGCTCTCGGCGACGAGGTGGAAGCCGGTCTCGGGCTTGAAGAAGTGGACGAGCTTCGAGATCAGCTCCAGCCGCTCCTCGCGCGCGAGGTTCTCGATCTCGGAGAGGCGCGTCTCGAAGGTGACGCGGCGGTCGCGCGATTCGAGGATGACTTGGTCGTCGTCGCGCGCCTCGATGCGGCAGCGGGCTTCGAGGTCGATGGCGAAGTTGACGGTCGTCGCGCCGGGGTGGAAGAGGTAGAGCGGCCAGATGTCGACCGTCCCCCCGGCCAGATCGACGCGCGTCGGTGCGATGGCTTCGATGGTCATAATGAAGAACGTAAATCGTGAATCGCGGCCGAGAGTCGTCGGGCCTGAGAGGTTACCGTCTCGGCGCGCGCGGCGGCAACCTCCCCGACTCGGGATTCGCGGTTTACGGGTTCAGTCTCCTTCCGCCTTGCTCTTCTGCTTGGGCGGCTCCTTGTGGCGGGCGAGCGGGTGCGGGAGGATGTCCTGTATCTCCTCCCTGATCTCGTGCAGCTTCTCCTCGGCCGCCTGCTCGAACTTCTGGATCGTCTCGGGGTCGGCCTCCTCGACCTTCTTCGACAGCCAGTAGCGCTCGGCGAGGTAGAAGCCGACGACGCCGACCGCGACGAGGACGAGGAGGAAGATGCCGACGTGCTCGAAGTCGCCGATCAGGTTGTAGATGGCGCTGTGGAAGACGTAACCGATGGTCGTCAGCGAGAGCACCCAGACGAAGCAGCTCGCGAACGAGAGGGCGAGGAAGCGCGCGTAGCGCATCTTCGCCACGCCGTAGAAGGCGCACGCGCCCCAGCGCAGCCCGTAGGTGTACTTCGAGACGAAGATCGAGAGCAGGCCGAACTTCTCGACCAGCCGCTCGATGCGCGGCCGGGCCACGCAGTAGAAGCGCCACTTCCGCACGCCCGAGCGCGCCCCGCGGCCGATGAGGTAGGCCGCGTTGTCGCTCGCCACCCCGCCCAGCGTCCCGGCCGCCAACACCTGCGCGAAGCTGTAGTCGCCGAACGTCTGCCCGTGCGCCAGCACGCCGGCCAGAAGCAGCGTGATGTCGCCCTCCGCCATCGTCAGCACGAAGATGGCCGTCAGGCCGTAGCTGTACATCAGTTGGTTGACGAACTGTAAATCCATAAAGGATGTTTCGAGTTCCGGATGCCGGGTTCGTTCCGCGCGAGCCGGGAAGGCGCGCGCGCCCCGGACTCGGAACCCGAAACCGCCTACGGCCCGGCCGGCGGCTTGACGACGAGCACCGGGCACGGGGCGTGGCGGACGACCGACTCGGCCGTCGAGCCGAAGATGATGCGGCCGAGGCCGGCGCGGCCGTGCGACGAGATGACTATCATCCCGACGCCGCGCTCGCCGGCGACGCGGACGATCTCGGAGGCCGCCTCGCCGCGCACGATCAAGTCCTCCACGTCGAGCCCCTCGAACTCCTCGCAGCGGGCGAAGCGCGGCAGCTCCGCCGCCGCCGAGTCCTCCAACTGCTCGCCCACGTCGGCCACCGGCAGCGGCTCGGCCATCGGCGTCCACCCGACGGCCGGCACCACCGGCTCGACGACGTGCAGGCACAGCACGCGCGCCCCCAGCAGGCGCGCCAACTGCGCCGCGAAGGGCACGGCGTGGCGCGCGCACTCGCTGAAGTCGGTCGGCAGCAGGATGGAGCGGATTTGCATAAAAGCAGTAGCCAGTAGTCAGTAGACGGTAGTCAGCAGGAAGACCTTCGGCGTCGAACGGTTCGCGTGTCAGCGTCGGCGTCAACAACGCGGGGCGCTACCGGCTACCGACTACCGCCTACTGACTACCCCCCGATTCTACACGGAGAGGGTGTTGTTTGACAGCCCCCCGACCCTTTGCTACCATCGCGCCGATTCTCGCCCGACATCTTTTAAGTTACTGAAACGCCTGCGCCGAAAGCTTTTGTGATGTCCTCCGCGCCGCCCACCGAACAGCACTTCATCGGCGTCGAACTCTCGGCGGCCGTCGTCCGCGCCGCGCTCGTCGCCGCGGACGGGCAGGCGCTGGCGCGCCGCGAGGAGGCGCTCTCGGCCGGCGAGCTGGGCGCGCAGGTGGCGCGCCTCGTCGCCGGGCTGCGCGACGAGGCGGGCGGGCGCGTGGCCGGCGTCGGCGTCGGCGTCCCCGGCCTCGTCAACCCGCAGACGGGCCGCGTCGTCATCTCGACGGACGTGCCCTCGGCCGTGCGCGGAGACCTTCTGGCCGAGTTGAAGGCGGCGACGGGTCTGCCCGTCGTCCTCGACAACGACGCCAACGCCGGCGCTCTGGGCGAGTACACGGTCGGCGCGGGGCGCGGCGGCCGCAACATGTTCTACGTCACCATCGGCACCGGCATCGGCGGCGCGCTCATCCTCGAAGGCCGGCTCTGGCGCGGCGTCTCGGGCTTCGCCGGCGAGTTCGGCCACATCACCATCGACCCCGAGGGCGTCGAGTGCACGTGCGGCAACGTCGGCTGTCTGGAGACGGTGGCCTCGGCCCCGAACATCGTCCGCCGCACGCAGGAGCGCCTGCGCCGCGACTCGACCTCCTCGCTCTCGCGCCTCGGCCTCGCCAAGAACTTCTCGGCCGCCGACGTGGCGCACGAGGCCCGCAACGGCGACGACTTCGCGCTGCTCATGATCGAGCGCACGGGCCGCCACATCGGCACGGCCGTGGCCGCCGTCATCAACCTCCTCAACGTCGAGCTCGTCGTCCTCGGCGGCGGCGTGATGGAGGCCGGCGAACTCATCCTCAACCCCATCATCCGCGAGGCGGGCCGCCGCTCCTTCCAGCCCTGCTTCGAGGCCACACAGATCGTCGCCGCCACCCTCGGCCCCGACGCCGTCCCCATCGGCGCCGCCATGCTCGCCCGCGACGCCGCGCGCCACGCCGCCTGACCCCCCGCCCCCGCCGCGGGACACCCGAAGGCAGACCGGAGGACGAGATGCCTTTCATCACCGCGACGCGAGAGGACGGGGCGACGCTGCTGGTCAACATCGACCGGATACAGTATGTGGCCTATCAGGACGCGGAGGGGCAGGAGGTGCTGAGCATCATCTTCGACACGAACCCGCCCGCGCAGGGGAGGCCCGGCACCAACGAGGTAGTCGTCCACGGCGAGGAGGCCCGCCGCGTCTGGGCGGCCCTGAGCAGCGTCCTCGGCCTGTAGCGCCCCGGCGGAATCGGCCGAAACGGCGCGCCCGGCCCGCGAATTTCCAGCCCCTCGAACACTAATCCAACCCCTCGTACGCCTCCCCCCGGGCGCGCGGCCGCGTGCTTGTTTTTGCGCGTCGCAGTTGAGATGATGTGCGCGTGATGTTCGAGTTTTTGAACGAGGGCGCGGGGCGGCGCGAGGGGTGGCGGCACCAACTGGTGCGGCACGGGTTCATCTGGGGCGCGTGGACGCTCGTGGGCCTGTTCTTCGCCAGCCAGATTTACTTCTACCTCTCGCGCACGGAGTGGCGCGTGTCGGTGGCGGTGGCGGTGGCGTGGCAGCTCATCGCCGTCTACATGTTCGCGGCGGCCACGCCGCTCGTGCTCTGGCTCGCGCGCCGCTTCCCCTTCGAGCGCTTCCACTGGCGGCGCAACCTCCTCGTGCACGTCTTCGCCGGCCTCGCCATCTCGGCCGCGTGGGGCGCGGGCCACGTCGCTCTGGACACGTGGTTCTCCGGCGGCATCAGCAAGCTGACGGCCGCCAACCTCGCCCGCCGCATCTTCTTCAGCCTCGACAAAGAGCTTCTGGTCTACTGGCTGCTCGTGCTAGCGAGCCACGCCTCGAACTACTACCAGCGCTACCGCGAGGGCGAGCTGCGCGCCTCGCAGGCGCAGTTGCAGGCCCTCAAGATGCAGCTCCACCCGCACTTCCTCTTCAACGCCCTGCACTCCATCTCCGCCCTCGTCCACAAAGACCCGGACGCGGCCGACAAGATGATCGCGCGCCTCGGCGACTTCCTGAGGCTGACGCTCGACACGGCCGCGACGCAGGAGGTGGCGCTCCGGCAGGAGTTGAACTTCCTCAACTGCTACCTCGAAATCGAGCGCATACGCTTCCACGACCGCCTGACGACGCGCCTGCACGTCGAGCCGCAGACCTTAGGCTGCCGCGTCCCGAACCTCATCCTCCAGCCCATCGTCGAGAACGCGATCCGCCACGGCGTGGCGGTGCGCTCGGCGCCCGGCCACGTCGAGGTGCGCGCCGAGCGCCGCGGCGAGATGCTGCGCCTGCAGGTGCGCGACAACGGGCCGGGGCTGCCGACCGAGCCGGCGGCGCACAAGAAGTCCGAGGGCGGCGTCGGCCTCTCGAACACGCGCGCCCGCCTCGCGCAGCTCTACGGCGCGGCCTACCGCTTCGAGCTGGAGAACGCGCCCGAAGGCGGCACCGTCGTCACCCTCGAAATCCCCTTCCAGAGCCTCGAAGAGAAATCGGACGCCGCCCGCCCCGCCCGCGTCGTCGGCCGCGAACCCGCCTTCAGCAAATAAGTTTAGGGACGGCGCCGCGGGCGGCGGCCGGTGTGCCTCAAGTTATGCCGGGGCTGACCCCGCTGTCACCCGAGACCCGCCGCCCGCCCGCGGCCCCGCTCTTCACCCGCGAACCTGAAGGCGGCGCGCGTGCGGTTTCGCGCCTGTTTTGCTATAAACAGATGCCGGATGTCAGGCGCCGGATGTCGGAAGGGGATTGTCCCTTTCTAACATCCGGCGCCTGACATCCAGCATCTTTCAAATGAATCCAGAACGCATCAGAAACTTCTCGATCATCGCGCACATCGACCACGGCAAATCCACGCTGGCCGACCGCCTGCTCGAACTCACCGGCGCGCTCTCCGAGCGCGAGATGGAGGCCCAAGTCCTCGACAACATGGATTTGGAGCGCGAGCGCGGCATCACCATCAAGGCCCACGCCGTCCGCCTCGACTACCGCGCCGGGGACGGCCAAGCCTACGTCCTCAACCTCATTGACACGCCCGGCCACGTGGACTTCTCCTACGAGGTTTCGCGGAGCCTGTCGGCCTGCGAGGGCGCGCTTCTGATCGTGGACGCCTCGCAGGGCGTCGAGGCGCAGACCCTAGCCAACACCTACCTCGCCATCGACAACAACCTCGAACTCGTCCCCGTCATCAACAAGATCGACCTGCCGGGCGCGGAGCCCGACAAGGCGCTCGAACAGATCGAGCACGTCATCGGCCTCGACACGCACAACGCCGTGCTGGCCTCGGCCAAGACGGGCGCGGGCGTGCCCGACATCCTCGAAGCCATCGTCCGCGACATCCCCGCCCCGCAGGGCGACCCCGCCGCGCCCCTGAAGGCGCTCATCTTCGACTCGTGGTACGACTCCTACCGCGGCGTCATCGTCCTCTTCCGCATCATCGACGGCTCGGTCAAGCCCGGCATGAAGATTCGCTTCTTCAACACGGGGCGCGACTATCAGGTCGAGACGCTGGGCGTCAACCGCCCCCGGCCGACGCCCATCGACCGCCTCGGCGTCGGCGAGGTCGGCTTCCTCACCGCCTCGATCAAGACGGTGGCCGACGTGCAGATCGGCGACACCATCACCGAGGCCGCGCGCCCGACCACCGAGCCGTTCCCCGGCTTTCAGGAGATCAAGCCGATGGTCTTCGCCGGCCTCTACCCGGTCGAGGCCAACCAGTACGAGGAGTTGAGGGACGCGCTCGACAAGCTGCGCCTGAACGACGCCTCCTTCTTCTACGAGCCGGAGTCATCGGCCGCGCTCGGCTTCGGCTTCCGCTGCGGCTTCCTCGGGCTGCTCCACATGGAGATCGTGCAGGAGCGTCTGGAGCGCGAGTTCAATCTGGATTTGATCACGACCGCGCCGGGCGTGCGCTACCGCGTGACGACCACCGACGGCGAGGTCATCGAGGTGGACAGCCCCGCGAAGATGCCCGACGCCGTCCGCATCGCCAAGATCGAGGAGCCGGTCATCGAGGCGACCATCCTCACCTCGGACGACTACCTCGGCGGCATCCTCCCGCTCCTCGAAGAGAAGCGCGGCGTGCAGAAGAAGTTCGAGTACATCGCCGAGAAGCGCGTGATGCTCGTCTACGAGCTGCCCTTAAACGAGATCGTCCTCGACTTCTACGACCGGCTCAAGTCGGTCTCGCGCGGCTACGCCTCGCTCGACTACCACTTCTCCGGCCACTGGGAGTCCGACCTCGTCAAGCTCGACCTGATGGTGGCGGGCGAGCCGGTGGACGCCCTCTCGGTCATCGTCCACCGCTCGACCTCGCAGTCGCGCGGCCGCCTGCTCGCCGAGAAGATGCGCCAGCTCATCCCGCGCCAGCTCTTCGAGGTCGCCATTCAGGCCGCCATCGGCAACAAGATCATCGCCCGCGAGACCGTCAAGGCGCTGGGCAAGAACGTCATCGCCAAGTGCTACGGCGGCGACATCTCGCGCAAGCGCAAGCTCCTCGAAAAACAGAAAGAGGGCAAGAAGCGCATGAAGCGCGTCGGCCGCGTCGAAATCCCGCAGGAAGCCTTCCTCGCCGTCCTCAAGGTCAACGAGTAGAAACCCGGCGGGCCCGCGCGGGTGAAGACCCGCCGGGCGCGCCAGCGCAAGGCCCCTCGCCCCCGGCACGCGACCTCGCAGCGACACCCAACCTGAAGGAGAGTTGTGAGATGAGATTCCCCGTGCTCGTCATCGCGTTATGCCTGTCGTCCGTCGCCGCCGCCGCGCAGCACCACGCGGCGGGCACGGCCCACGAGCCGCCGCCCGTCCGCCTGCTCGAAGGGCTCGGAGAGTTCCACCTGCCCGTGCGGACTTCGGTGCCGGAGGCGCAGAAGTTCTTCGATCAGGGGATGATCCTCGTCTACGGGTTCAACCACGACGAGGCGGCGCGCGCCTTCCGCCGCGCCGCGGAGCTAGACCCGAAGATGGCGATGGCCCACTGGGGGCTCGCCCTCGCGCTCGGGCCGAACTACAACCAGACCACCATCCCGCCCGACCGCATGCGCGCCGCGCACGAGGCCGCGCGGCGGGGTCTGGCGCTCGCCGCCGGCGGCCCCGCCCACGAGCGCGCCTACCTCGAAGCCCTCGCCAAAAGGTTCTCGGCAGACGCTCACGCCGACCAGAAAAAACTCTGGGCCGACTACCGCGACGCGATGGCCGAACTCGCCCGCCGCTACCCGGACGACCCGGAGGCCGCGACGCTCTGGGCCGACGCCGCGATGTTGATGAACGCGTGGCGCCTCTTCGACCACGCGGGCAAGCCCGCCCCCGGCACCGACGAGATCATCGCCGCGCTCGAAGCGGTGCTCCGGCGCGCGCCCGAGCACATCGGCGCGCACCACCTCTACATCCACGCCGTCGAGGCTTCGCCCGCGCCCGAGCGCGCGCTCCTGAGCGCCGACCGCCTCGCCGCCCTCTCGCCCGCGGCCGGCCACCTCGTCCACATGCCCGCGCACATCTACATGCGCACCGGCGACTACGCGCGGGCCGCCGAGAGCAACGAGTGGGCCGCCAAAGCCGATCAGGAGTACATCGACCGCGGCGGCCTGCGCGGCATCTACACGGCCGCCTACTACAGCCACAACCTGCACTTCCTCGCCGCCGCCCACAGCATGCAGGGCAACTACGCCGAGGCCATGCGCGCCGCGCGCCGGCTCGAAGCCAACGTCTCGCCCTACCTCAAAGACCTCCCCTTCTTCGAGAGCTTCCTGCCGACCGGCACGCTCATCGCCGCGCGCTTCGGCCGCTGGGACGACGTGCTGAAGACGCCGGAGCCGCCGGCCTCGACGCCCATCACCAACGCCCTCTGGCACTGGGCGCGCGGCATGGCGCTGGCCTCGACCGGCAAAACGGGCGAGGCCGAGGCCGCGCTCAAGACCTACCTCTCCAAGTCGCGGGCCGTCCCGGCCGAGACCGGCTACGGCCAGAACACGGCGCGCGCCGTCTTCAGGATCGGCGAGCACTTCCTGAACGCGCGCCTCGCCTCCGCGCGCGGCGACCGACGCGCCGCCATCGAGGAGTTGCGCGCGGCCGTCGCCGCCGAGGACGCGCTGGCCTACGACGAGCCGCCCGGCTGGTACCACCCGCTCTCGCGCGAATCGCTCGGCGGCGCGCTCCTGCTCGACGGGCAGTACGCCGAGGCCGAACGGGTCTTCCGCGAAGACCTCCGCCGCAACCGCCGCAACGGGCGCTCGCTCTTCGGCCTCGGCGAGAGCCTCAGGGCGCAGGGCAAGGCGCGCGAGGCCGAGCTCGTCCGCCGCGAGTTCGAGCGCGCGTGGAAGAGGGCCGACACGCCGCTGAGAATCGAAGACCTTTGACAATGGGACAGTAGACAGTAGAGAGTAGTCAGTAGCCAGTAGGCGCTGCGCGCTACAACGATTGACGCTGACACGCGAACGATGCGAGGCGACTCTCTTTCTACTGACCACTGACTACTGCCTACTGTCTACTTCTTTATGCACGTCACGCGGGTCGAGCTGGAAAACATCAAGTCCTACGGCGAGGGCGAGCGGCGCGGCGACTTCTCCTTCGAGCGCGGCACGACGGCCATCGTCGGCCCCAACGGCGCGGGCAAGACGACGATTCTGGAGGCCGTCGCGTGGTCGCTCTTCGACGTGCTCGACTACAGCAAGGACGACTTCCTGCGCCGCGGCGCGAAGCGCGGCTCGGTGCGCGTCACCTTCCAGAGCGACCTCGACGAAAGGCTCTACACCGTCTACCGCGACACCGGCAGCGGCTACTACGTCTACGACCCCGAGCTGAGGGTCAAACTCCAGCAGGGCAAGGCCGACGTGCGCAAGTGGCTCGACCAGCACCTCGGCATCGAGCCGGGCACAGACCTGCGCGCGCTCTTCCGCTCGGCCATCGGCGTCCCGCAGGGCCTCTTCACCACCGACTTCCTGCAAACTCCCGCCGACCGCAAGAAGTCTTTCGACCGCCTGCTCAAGGTCGAGGAGTACCGCGAGTCGGCCGAGCGCCTGCGCGACACCTCGGGCCTCATCAACGAGCGCATCGCCGAGGCCCGCGGCCGCATCAGCGGGGCCGAGTCGCAGCTCGCGCGCCACGAGGAGCTCGCGGCCGAGCACGCCGCCGCCCGCGCGCGCGCCGAAGAACTGGGCGCGCAGCTCGCGCTCCTGCTCGAAGAGGCCGCGGGGCGCGAGCGCGTCGTCGCCGAACTCGACGAGTCTGAGCGCCGCGCGGGGGAGGCGCGCGCGCGGGCCGAGCGCGCCGGGGTCGAGCGCGAGTCGGCCGAGCGCCGGCTGCGCGAGCTGCAAAACGACCTCGCGGCCGCGCGCCTTGCCTCCGAGCGGCAGCGC
>DATMVI010000076.1:0-5987 GCA_035563275.1 Pyrinomonadaceae bacterium | reverse complement strand
CTACTTCAGCGCCCGCGGCTACGAGAACCCCGTCGCCGACAAGCTCGCCGCCTCGTGGGCGCGCGGCGGCGGCGACTGGGCTCTGGAGCGCAGCAGCGAGGTCATCGACCTCGGCGACAGCGCCTTCATCCCCGACTTCGTTCTGCGCCACCCCTCGGGCGCGCGCGTCCACCTCGAAGTTCTCGGCTTCTGGACGCCTGATCGTCTCCGCGAAAGGCTCAGGGACTTCGAGCACGCCGGCCTCCGCCACTTCATCCTCGCCGCGTGGGAAGACCTCCGCGGCAGCCGCGAGCCGCTGACGACAGTCCCGGCCAACGTCATCACCTTCAGGAAGAGCCTCGACCCCGCCCTCGTCGCCCTCAAGGCCGAAGAGTTAACCGCCGCGGCGCAAGGCCGGGCGGAGCCGGGCGGCGTCCGGAACAGAGATTCGGCCTAAACCCCGACTTCGATCTTCCAGACCTCTTCGGTCAGTTGCGTGGTGGTGATTTCGACGGGGAGGAAGGTTTTGACGACCTCGATGTTGGTGGTGGTGTGGGGGGAGAGGGGGCCGGTGGTGTAGGAGCCGCCGCGGGCGAGGGCGAGGGGGATCAGGAGTTGGTCGGCGAGGTGCTCGCCGACGGGCGCGCCGGCGCCGAGATACCTCTTGGCCTCTTCGACGGCGCGGGCCGCGACCTCCTCGGCGCGGACGCCGCGCTGGCCGATGCCGGTGAAGACCTCGGTGAGGTTCTCGCTCTCGACCTCGACGGTGAGGACGTTGCCGGGGCTGATGGCGTTGTCGGAGGTTTCGAGCCGGAGCCGGTCGAGCGGCAGCCCCATCTGCTCGGCGACGACCTTCAGCTCGCGCTCGCCGATGTCGGGGCGGAGGTTGACGCAGAGGGCGCGGGCGCGCTCGGCGAGGACGAGGCCGCGCTCGGCGAGGTCGAGGCGGCGGGGCTCGGCCGTCGGCTCGACGTAGACGCTGAAGCGGCCGCCGCCCGGAGGGTAGAAGCCGTAACGCTCAAGCTCCACCGTCACGGTCGGCCCCGTCCGGTTGACGAGCGGCAGGAACGTCTTCTCGATGAACTCGAAGGGCGGGGCGTGCGGGTTGTGGGTGCCGCCCTCGAAGGTGAGCAGGCTCGGCCCGCGCGCGCGCAGGAGCGGCGGGAGCACGGCCTGAAGGACGAGCGTCGTGCTCCCGGCCGTGCCGATGGCGAAACGGTACTGGCCCGGCTCGACCTCGCCGGGCACGAACGTGAACTCCTTCGCGCCGACGCGCGCGCCCTCGACCCGCGCGCGCCCCACCTCGGCGGCCGACGTGACGGCCGTCAGGTGTTGCGGCTGGAGGCCCGGCTTGGCCCGCCGCGCGCGGACGTTGTAGACGCGGAACGCCTTGCCCGTCACCAGCGAGAGCGCCAGCGACGTGCGGATGATCTGCCCGCCCCCCTCGCCGAATGAGCCGTCGATGCTTAACATAAAAAAGTAGACGGGAGGCGGTAGCCGGTTAGAAAGACAGCCTCCATCGAATCGTCAGCCGAATCGTCAGCATGTCAGCGCCGTCGCCCTCAGCGCGCAGCGCTACCGACTACTGACTACTGACTACTGACTACTGACTACTGTCTACTGCTTACTGCCTTCCAGTTCCTTCGGCTTGACGTGCCATTCGAGGCGGCCGGTGTGCGCGCCCAGTTCGGCCCAGTCGTCTGTGTCGAGGTGGATGCGCGCGAGCGCGGCGGTCGGCATGCGGCGGGTTTCGCCGGTGAGGAGTTCGAGCAGTTCCTCCATGCCGGGGTTGTGGCCGACGAGGAGGATTTCGCCCGCGCCTTCGCCGGCCTGCGAGACGACCTCGACGAGACGCCCGACCGTGGCGTCGTAGATGCGCTCGTCGAAGCGCACGGGGGCGGAGAGGCCGGCGGCCTCAAGGACGAGCGCGACGGTCTGCCGCGTGCGCTCGGCCGGCGAGCAGAGGACGAGGTCGGGCCGCAGCTCGCGCTCGCGCATGAAGCGGCCGACGAGCGGCGCGGCGCGGCGGCCGCGGTCGTTGAGCGGCCGCTCGAAGTCCGCGAGCCCCGTCTCGTCCCAACTCGATTTAGCGTGGCGCAGAAGGAGAAGTTTTTTCATGGCCCCTGCACCGCCGGCCGCGCGTCTTCGGCCGCCTGCGCCGCCTCGTCCCGCGCCGCCGCGCCGTCACGCTCCGTCGCGGCTTCGCCGCCCCCGTCCGGCGCTTCGGCCCCCTCGTCCTCGGCCCCGCGCGGACGGAAGACGGCCTTGAGCGTCGCCAGCGCCTCGCGCCGTTTGACGCGGCGCCGGCCGCCGCCCTTGCGCGTGCGGCGCAGCACGTCGGCGACGGAAAGGATGCCGGTCAGGCGGCCCTGACTGTCCACCACCGGCAGCCGCCGCAGTTGCCTCTGCCGCATCACTTCGAGCGCCTCGCGCACGTCGTCCTCGGTCGTGCAGGAGACGACCTCGGCCGCCATCACCTCGCCGACGCGCACGTCCGAGGCGTATTCGCGCCGCGTCGCCAGCGCCATGCAGATGTCGCGGTCGGTGATCATGCCCACGACGCCGCCTCCGCCGTCCACCACGGGGACGGCGCCGCAGTCGCGCCGCCACATGACGCCGGCCGCCTCGGCCAGACTCGACTCGGGCCGGCACGACTCGACCTCGCGGGTCATCAACTCTTCGACAAGCATTTTCGGGGGGCCTCCTTCGCCGCACAGCTTTTTATCACAGATGGGCCGCGGGGGGTAACAGCCGGTAGGCGGCCGTCAGGCTGCGCCGGCGCCCGGCGGCGCGGGCTTTGACGCCGACGCGCGGGCGGTTGGCGGGGGGCGCTTTCCCGACGGCCGACGGCCGTCGGCCGCTTCCGTTTGTTGCTCCCGCGCGGGTTGTGTTGTAATCGAAGCGGCCGTTTCGGCGGCGCTAATTTAACGCGAGAGGTTTCGGGTGCCGGGGCTGAAGAAGATCAAAAAACACGTGCTCGTCTGCGACCACAAGGACTGCGCGCGGGGCGGGGGCAAGGAGGCGCTCAGGGAGTTGAAGAGCGCGCTCCGCGAGTCCGGCCTGCGCGACGAGGTGCTCATCACGAAAGTGGACTGCTTCGACCAGTGCGAGCACGCGCCCGTGATGGTCGTCTACCCCGAGGGCGTCTGGTACGGCGAGGTGGACGAGCGCGGCGCGCGCGAGATCGCCGAGCGGCACATCCGCGGGGGCGGCGCGGCCGCGCGCTGCGAAGTGCTGCGCGACATGCGCGCGGGCGGGGAGGGTTAAGCGTTGGGCCGCACGGTCGTCGTCGGCGACATCCACGGCTGCTACGACGAGCTGCAAGACCTTCTGGGGAGGGTCGGCTTCGCGGCCGACGACCGCCTCATCTGCGTCGGCGACCTCGTCGTCAAGGGCGAGAAGAGCCGCGAGGTGTTAGACCTCTTCGCGTCGGACGCGCGCCTCTCGTCGGTGCTCGGCAACCACGACCGGGCCGTGCTGCGCGGCCTGCGCGGGGAGGCGGGGCTGAAGGCTTCGCAGGAGAAGTGCGTGCGCGAGCTGGAGGGCGGGCGTGAGCGCTACGCCGCCTTCCTCGGCTCGCTGCCGCGCTTCTTAGACCTCGGCTCGCACGTCGTCGTCCACGCGGGCGTGCGGCCCGGCGTGCCGCTCGCGAGTCAGGACGAGGACGACCTTGTCGAGCTGCGCACGCTCGGCCCCGACCGCGCGAGCCGCGAGGGCGTGGCGTGGTACGAGGTCTACGACGGCCCGCAGACCGTCCTCTTCGGCCACTGGCCCGCCGCCCCCGTGCGCCGCGGCCCGCGCGCCCTCGGCCTCGACACCGGCTGCGTCTACGGCTACCGGCTGACCGCCTACCTCCTCGAAGAAGACAGACTCGTCAGCGTCCCGGCCCGCCGCGCCTACAGCGCCCCGCAGGGCCGCGCCGCCTGAATTTTTGATTTGCGGTTCGGTCGTCGGTTGTCGGCGAAGACGAAACCGACGACCGACGACCGGCGACCGAATCAGAGATCAAAAGTCCCTTTAACGGCTGTCGCCCCGGCGTGACAGCGCCCGCGCGGAGTCGCCGCGATGATCTCTTACGGCCAGCACCATTTCCCCGGCAAGCTTTTCGTCGTCGAGGGCACGGACGGGAGCGGCAAGTCGACGCAGCTGGCGCTGCTGCACCAGTGGCTCAAGTCGGAGGGCTACCCGGTCTTCTTCTCCGAGTGGAACTCCTCGCCGCTCGTCAAGGACACGACGCGCCGCGCCAAGAAGCGGCGGCTCTTCACCCCGACCACCTTCTCGCTGCTCCACGCCACAGACTTCGCCGACCGCACCGAGCGCGACATCATCCCGCCCCTGAAGGCCGGGGCCGTCGTCCTCGCCGACCGCTACATCTACACCGCGTTCGCGCGCGACGTGGCGCGCGGCTGCGACCGCTCGTGGGTGCGCGACCTCTACCGCTTCGCCGTGCGCCCCGCCGTCGCCTTCTTCTTCCGCGCGCCGCTCGACGTGGCGATCGACCGCATCGTCTCGGGCCGGCCCGCGCTCAAGTATTACGAGGCCGGCCTCGACATGAACTGGGCCGACGACCCCGAGGAGAGCTTCAAAATCTTTCAGGGCCGCATCCTCGAAGAGTACGACCGGATGGTGGGCGAGTTCGGCCTGACCGTCATCGACGCGACGCGCTCCATCGAGCGCCAGCAGCGCGAGGTGCGCCGCATCGTGATGCGCCACCTCGCCGAGCGCTCGGAGGCGGCCTGATGCGCGAGCCGACCTTCTACGGCACGCCCCTGCCCGGCGCCGGCCGCGAGCCCCTGAGCGGCAAGCTCATCGTCGTCGAGGGCACGGACGGCGTCGGGCGCTCGACGCACACGGCGCTCCTGCGCTCGTGGCTCGAAGCGCGCGGCCACGCCGTCATCGACACCGGCATGACCCGCTCGGTGCTGGCCGGGCGCGGCATCAAGGAGGCGAAGGCCGGCACGACGCTCGGCCGCCTCACGATGCAGCTCTTCTACGCCACGGACTTCGCCGACCGGCTGGAGAACGAGATGCTGCCCGCGCTGCGCGCCGGCTTCGTCGTGCTCACCGACCGCTACATCTACTCGGCCATCGCCCGCGCCGTCGTGCGCGGCGTAGACCCGCGCTGGATACGCGCCATCTACGGCATCGCCCTCGTCCCCGACCTGATTCTGTACCTGCGCGCGAGCCGCGCCGAAGAACTCGTCACGCGCGTGCTCTCGTCCGGGCGCAAGTTCGACTACTGGGAGTCGGGGATGGACTTGAACCTCGGCGCCGACTTCTACGACAGCTTCGTCGCCTACCAGACGCGGCTCCTGAGGGAGTTCGACCGGATGAGCGAGGAGTACGGCTTCCGCACCGTGGACGCATCGCGCACCGTCCGCCGCGTCGCCTCAGACCTGCGCCGCGCCGTCGCCCGCGTCCTCGACGTGGAGGCGGAGGAGGAGGACGAGGAAGAGGCTTTGACTTCAGACCCCGGGCCCCGGACTCCCGACTTTTACAATGGCTAAACCCAAAGAGATTCCCGGCCTCGATTGCGGGGCCGGCGCATTCGAGGGCGCGCGGCGCGTGCTGCTGGCGCGCTTCGACGAGATGAGCGAGTACCGCGCGGCGGCGCTCGAAGGGGCCGACATCGAGGGCGTGCACGACATGCGCGTCGCCTCGCGCCGCCTGCGCAGCGCCCTGCGCGACTTCGCCCCGCGCCTGCGCCGCGGCAAGCGGCTCGACGCGGCGCGCGACGCCCTCAAGCGTCTGGCCGACGCGCTCGGCGAGGTGCGCGACGAGGACGTGGCTATCCACGCGCTCGAAAAGCTCGCGGCCGACGCGCCGCCCGAGACGCACGCGGGGCTCGCCGTCTACCTCGCCGAGCGACGCGCGCGTCGGGAGGGCGCGCGCGAAAGACTCTTCGAGGCGCTCGCCGAGCGGGAGATGGAGGAGGCGGGGCAACTGCTCGCGCGCGCCGTCGAAGTGAAGCGTCGCGCGTCGAAGAAGCACAGGGCGGACGGCGGCTC
>DATMVI010000075.1:0-12588 GCA_035563275.1 Pyrinomonadaceae bacterium | reverse complement strand
CCACGCCTGCGGCGAGTTGCCCTGCGGGTAGAGCGCGGGGAACGGGTGCGCGCGGTCGCGCTGGTGCCCGGCGAAGAGTTCGGGCAGGCGGTAGAAGTCGAAGAGCGCGGCGGCCTCGAACTGCGCGCGGCAGAGGCGCTCGACCTCTTCGTGCAGGCCGTAGCGCAGGAAGGCGAGCGCGAACGTGCCCTGCTCGACCGGCCACACCGAGCCGCGGTGGTAGCTGTGCGGGTTGAAGGCCGGGTTCGCCGACGAGAGCGTGCGCACGCCCCAGCCCGCGAAGAGGTCCCCGCGCAGCAGGCGCTCGGCCGTCGGCGCGACCAGAGACTCTTCGACGACGGCCGTCGCGAGGCAGTGGCCCGGGTTCGAGCCGATTGATTTGATCTGCCGCTTGCGCGCATCGAGCCCCGTCGCGAAGAAGCCCTCGTCCTCCATCCAGAAGGCTTCGTTGAAACGCTTCCTCAGCTCACCCGCCTCTCGGTAGAGGCGCTTCGCCAAATCTTTCTCATCAAGCCACCACAGCACCTCCGACATGTGCAGCTTGGCGAGGTAGGCGAAGCCCTGCTCCTCGCACGGCGCGACGGGCGGCTCGACCTCGCGCCCCTCCGCGTCCACCACGGCGTCGGGCGAGTCCTTCCAGCCCTGATGCTTCGTCCCCTGCTCGGAGAGCGAGAGGTATTCGTAGAAGCCGTCGCCGTCGCGGTCGCCGTCGCGGTCGAGCCACGCGAGCGCGCGCAGGGCCGGGCCGACGAGCGGCCTGATTAACTCCTTGTCGCCCGTCCAGTGCCAGAGTTCGGAGACGGCCACGGGGTAGAAGCCCGAGGTCGTGATCGAGCCGTAGTAGCGGCGCCGCGGCGTGAAGTTGAGCAGCGAGAGCGGGCCGGCGTGCGCCTCGTGGAGCATCTTGCCGGGCTGCTCGTCGCGCCAGTCGTCGCGCGCGCGCCCCTGCAAGGAGGCGACGAGCGGGAGCGTCCCGCGCATCATGTCGGTCGAGGCGAGCGCGGCCTGCCACGCGGCCGTGAGCACGTCGCGGCCGTAGAGCGCGGTGTAGATGGGCAGCCCCGCGGCCATCGTCCACGCGCGCGGGCCGCGGTCTAAGTCGTGGAGCCGCATCGAGACGAGGTCGCGCTTGGCCTGCTCCAGCGCGCCGAGGACGACGTGCGAGAGCGTGCCGCCCCCCGGCGCCTCGAACGCGGTGGACTCTTCGAGGAAGATGCGGCGGCGGCGGTCGATCTCGTTGCGGACGCCGCCGAACTCGCCGCACGAGTACTGCGGCTCCAGCACCTCGCCGTCGATGACGGGGGCGATGTTGACGCAGGCGTGCCACGTCTCGCGCGGCCGCAACTCGACCCGGAAGAGGACGCGCCCGCGCCCGCGGTCGAAGGCCGGCGGCGACGAGGCGTGTTCGACGCGCACCGCGACGCCGCGACGCAGCCGCGCCGTGCCGCGGTGGCCCTGCCGCTCGAAATCGCGCTCGGCCTCGTAGTCGAACGAGAGCTGCCACGAGTCGCGCCCGAGCCTCCGCCACCGGCGCGTGATGCGCCCGTGCTGCCGGCGCGGGCGGGCGGTCTCCTCCTGATCGGCGAAGTCGGCCTCGACTTCGAGGGCGAGTTCGAAACTTGTGCGCGCGCGCGCGAAGTTGGTCAGGTCAACGTCCTCGTGGACGCCGAGGCCGACGTAGCGCGACAGGCGCAGCTCAAGCGTCTGCTCGGTGGCGGCGTCCATCAGGCCGCTGCCCTCGTCGGGCGGGCCGGGGTCGACGCCGGGCGCGAGCCGCGCGTAGTAGCCGAGCCACGAATGCTGCGCGACGTTCGAGAGGGCGACCGCGGCGGGCGGCTCGCCATCGACCGTGTAGCGGTAGCGCGAGAGCAGGCGCGTCTCGTGGACGAAGAGGCCGAACTGCCCGCCGTCGTCGATGAAGCCGTCGCGCTCCGTGGCGAGCACGGTGCGGCCTTGGCTCACGTACCGCGTGTCGTCGCGCGGCCGCAGCCGCACGAGGTAGTCAGAGCGAGACATAGGCATGAGGAACAGTCGGCAGCAAAATTCACCGGCGAACCCGGAGGGGCCGGAAGCGCGCCCGCGGCTACTATCCACCGGCCGCCGCCCGCTGTCTACCGCGCCCGCCCCTCCGTCACTCCCCCCGGAACAGACGGACGGGGAGGCCGCCCGGCGGCGCGGCGGCCTCCCCGCTCCGGTTTTCGCGCCGGCTCAGGCCGCGCGCTTTAACTCGTCGGAGAACTTCAGCGCCTCACGCACCACGTGGTCGGCCAGCAGCGGGTGGATGATGCTCTTAATCTGGCCGGCCTCGACGCCCTTCTGCGCCGTCTGCTTGAAGGCGAGCAGCTCCGCGAGCGAGCCCTCGACCTTGCCCTTCGGGCCGCCCGACTTGACCGCGCGCCACGCGTCGGCCGCCCCCCTCGACTTCTCGATGAGCGCGCGCTCCTCGGGGTCTAGGAGGTGGGCGACGAAGTCGGCGTGGTCGGCCATGATGCGCGACCAGAAGTCCACCACCTCGTCGCGTTCGAGTTCGACCTTCCCCTCTGAGAACTTCTCCAGCCGGTTGGCGAAGCGCTCGCCTTCGAGCGCCACGTGCTCGAAGAAGGTGGGCCACGCGAGGCTCTTGAGCTGCCCCGACTCCTGCGCCTTCTCCATCCTGCGCTTCACGTCGAGGAAGCGGCGCACCAGTTCGATGGTCGGCCGGTTGAAGCCGGCCAGCCCCGAGCGGTCGGCGCCCCCGGCGCGCACCTGCGCGAGCCGGGCGGCGAAGTCGTTCTGGAAGCGCAGCACCTGCGCCCGCTCCGTGTCGAGGTCGGGCGAGGGCATGTGCATGAGGAAGAACTTCGCGTGCTCGAACTCCTGTTCGAGCCAGAAGAGGCTGTCGGCCAGAGAGTGCGCCACCGGGTCCGTCGAGCCGGCGGCGGCGACGAAGACCGGCTTCTTCGCCCCGGCGATGGTCGCCACGCCCGGCAGGCCCGTCGCCTGACCCAGCTTGAGAATTGCGGCGAGCGCGTCGCCGCTCAGGGTGAGGCCCACGAGGGCCGCCCCGCCACCCAACAGCACCTGACGGCGCGTGGGCCGGAGGGCGCGCCCGTGCCCGCGCCCCCGATCTGACAGTTCCGAGTTTCCGCTTACCCCACTCATCTCTCTTTCCCCCTTTTGTACGCAACCTTGCGTCGTCGTACCGACCGGCTCGGCCCCTAAGACCGGGCCGGACTGAGCGCCCCGGCCATGATGATCGCCGGCGCGCACGCCTCCTCCGCGCGCCCGCGCCGCGGCGTTTCGGCCGCCACCGCCGACACGAGGCCGGAGATGTTGTCGGCCACCGACACCAGCAGCGATTCGAGCGCGCGCTCCTGCGCGGGCGTTAGTTCCCCCAGACGGCGGCGCCGCAGCGCCATCTCTTCGAGCGCGACGCGCCGCATCCCGTCACCGGTAAGGGCGGCCGCCGGCCCGAAATCCCGCCCCGCGCCCTCCCGCCCGCGGCCGTTGGTCGCCATAAGCTCACCTCGAAAGCCCCTTCCCGGTGGAAGTCCGGCCGGGGCGCCGCAGCGTCCCGGCCGGGTGTGTTACGTCGGTTGCGGTCAGGCCGGCGGCGAGCTAGACGCCGAACCTGCGCTGGTACTCGATGGAGACGATGAACGCCTTGACCATCTCGGCCGAGACGAAGTTGCCGCCGAACTGGTCGAGCTTGTTCAGCCAGAAGAAGTAGCCGCCGAAGTTCGCGTTCCCGCCGTCGTTCGGGTTGCGGCGCAGGTAGCCGAAGTACTGCATCAGCACGAAGGCGCGGTTCTTCTCCCGGCGCGCGAACTCCGCGTTCTCGGCCACGCGCCGCAGCGCGCGCGCCCGCGCCGCCGCGTCGGCCGTCGCCGCGGCCCCGCCGAACTCGCCGATCGCGGCCTGCCGCTCGGCGGCCGTCAGAGTCCCGCCGGTGTTGGCGTTGAGCGCGTCGACGAACTGTTCCGGGCTGAGCGTCGTCGGGTACTGCGAGGTGAAGCGGTCGCGCTGCACGAAGGCGCCGAAGTAGGCCGCCTTGTTCGCTTCGAGCGTGGCGCCCGCGCCCGGCTGCCCGATGATGACGTTGCGGCTGATCTCCTGCTTGTCGGGCAGGAACTCGCCGAGCCTCACGGGCACGGGCGCGCCGGGCAGGTTGCCGAACGCGGCCTTGTAAGTGCGGTAGACGAGGTAGCCCGTCTCCTGAAACTCGATGGAGAGGAAGAAGGCCGCCGAGACGTTGATGCGCTTGACCTCGCGGCACTGCGCGTCCGCGCCGCACGACTCGATCTCGTTCGTCCAGAACTGAAGCCCGGCCGGGTCGGGCTCGCGGCCGAGGAAGTCGCGGTAGTGCTGCGTGACGAAGTCTTCCGAGTCCGCGATGTTGATCGAGATGGCGACCGTCGGCAGCGACTTCAGGTATTCGACGACGTGCCCCTTCTCCGGCGCCGTCAGGTTCAACTTGCGGAAGTTGTCGTAGTGGTTGACCACGTCGAGCAGCGTCGGGAAGCGGCCGTCGTGGTAGAAGCCGCCCTTCTGGTGCGTCCACAGCCCGTTCAAAGGCGCGGTGCGGTAGCGCTCGTCGGGCGAGCGCAGGGCTTGGAACTCGTCGATGCCGATCTCGGCGCCCGTGTGCATGTTCCAGCCCGACTCGGTGAAGAGCGGCGGCGTGTGGCAGGTGGCGCACTGCGCCTTGCCGTTGAAGAGTTCGCGGCCCCTGCGCGCCGACTCTTCGTTGAAGCTCCCGGCCGGCGGCACCGGCGCGTCGAGCGAGAGCTGGTAGACCTGAAGCGCCGGCAGCTTCGGCGTGATGAGGTCGACTTCGTTGCGGATGTGCGCCAGCCCGTTCCTCGCGGCGATGGGGAACTTGACGGGGTCGTTCAGCCGCTCGTCGTCGAAGTTCCCGACGCCGTGCATCTCAAGGTTCGCCACGAACGCGTTCCACTGCGTCAGGCTCCCCCAGCCCGTCCACGTGTGGAGGTTGATGCCGGCGAGGCCGAAGGCCGGCGGGATGAGCGTCGCCGCGGACTTGCCGTCCGGGCGGAAGGCTTTGCCGTCGAGGAAGACTTCGGCGTCGAACTTGCCCGGCCCCCAGCTCTTGAGGACGGTGTTGAGGGTCGCGCGGTCAACGCCGAGCAGGTCTTGCACGACGGTCAGGTCGGGCGAGAGAGAGATGATGGTGCCCACGTCGAGGTCGCGGTTGGCCCACCCGTCGAGGCGGCGGCCGATGCCGGGCGCGAAGGCGTCGTCCACGGTCGAGTGGCAGAGGGCGCAACTGATGCCCACCGACTTCATGCTGCCGTCGGCGTTGAACTGCCCCTTGACGCCGAGGACGGCGTCGAGCTTGATGAGGGCCAGCGTGGTCGCCGGGTCGTCGAGGTTGACCTGCCCGGCCTGAATCTGCTGCACGAGCGCGGCCGGCAGGGCCTCCATGTCTACTTTCAGGCCGACGGCGAGCGCCGTCTTCGGGCTCACGCCCGGCCCGACGCCGCCGAACTTCTCGCCCTGAATCGCCTGATGAAGCTTGAGCTTGTCGCCCCAGAAAGCCTCGTCGCCGAAGGTGTCGAAGCGGAAAATCTGTTTCCCCTCCTCGACCATCGCCAGCGCGACCTCGTCCTTCGGGCCGGCGTCCTGCGCGGCGGCTCGCCCCTCCTCGCCGCGGTGCGCGTCGCCGCGGCCCGTGAGCGAGAACAGCGCGACGCCGACCGTTAATAACACCAGCGTCAGCTTGACCCTCCTGACGGCCCGCCCCCGCGCGCCGACCTCGAGCTCCGGCGGCCGGGCCTCCCGCGTCGGCGTCAACAGGCGTTCTTCCCCGCCCTCGCTTCTCCCGCTTCCTCTGCTCGGCATGGCTCTTCTCCTGTGGTGAGCATTTCATTCCCGATTCCTGACCCATTAAAATACGCCTCTTCCGCAATATGTCAAGATATTTTTTGACTTATTGTGCTTTCGCTCAAAACCGGCTAGGATTCGCCGTCCGGAGGGGTTATAAAGTGCTCGAACGGAACTGACCCTGACGGCGGGAGGGAGTCGGAAGCGATGCCCGAGGAAAAAACTTTAAGCCTCGACCCGGAAGAGATGCGGCGGCTGGGCTACCGCGTGATCGACCTGCTGGTCGAACATTTCGCGGGTTTGGCGGAGCAGAAAGTCTTATCCGCGCCGGGCGCGGCCGGGGCGACCCGCCGCCACGCCATCCCCGAGCGGGGGCGGCCGCCCGAGGAGGTGCTCGACGCCGTGCGCTCCGAGGTCTTCGGCGCGATGGCCCACGTGACGCACCCGCGCTTCTTCGCCTTCGTCCCCAGCCCGAGCAACTTCGTCGGGGTCTTGGCCGACGCGCTCGCCTCCGGCCTGAACCCCTTCCTCGGCTCGTGGGCGGCCGCCGAGGGGCCGGCGCGGATCGAGTTGGAGGTGTTGGAGTGGCTGCGCGGCGTCTGCGGCCTGCCGGAGACGGCGGGCGGCCTGCTCGTCAGCGGCGGCTCGGTCGCCAACCTCACCGCGCTCGCGGCGGCCCGCCACCTGCGCCTCGGCGACCGGGTGGAGGGCGCCGTGGTCTACTGCTCCGATCAGACTCACTCGTCCGTCGAGAGGGCGCTGCGCCTGCTTGGGTTCGCCGGCGACCGGATACGCAAGCTGCCGTCGGACGGGCAGTTTCGTCTGGAGGTGTCGGCCCTCGGCAGGGCGTTGGGTGAGGACAGGCGGGCGGGGCTGAGGCCCTTCTGCGTGGTGGCGAACGCGGGCACGACGAACACCGGCGCGGTCGATCCGCTCGCCGAGCTGGTCGAACTCTGCCGCGAGCAGGAACTCTGGCTGCACGCCGACGGCGCGTACGGCGCACCGGCGGCACTCTCGGAGCGGGGCCGGCGCGCGCTCGACGGCCTCGGCGAAGTGGATTCGCTCTCCCTCGACCCGCACAAGTGGCTGTTCCAGCCGATAGAGATCGGGGCCGTGCTCGTCCGCGACCGCGAGGGCCTGAGGCGCACGTTCCGCGTGCTGCCGGAGTACCTGCGCGACGTGGAGGGCGGCGAGGGCGAGACGAACTTCCGCGACTACGGCATCCAGCTCACGCGTGGCTTCCGCGCGCTCAAGCTCTGGATGTCGCTTCAGGTCTTCGGCGAGGAGGGCTTCCGCGCCGCCGTCGGCCGCGGCCTCGAACTCGCCGAATTCGCCGAGGGCTGCCTGCGCGGGCGGGCCGGGTGGGAAGTCGTATCGCCCGCGCAGCTCGGCATCGTCGCGTTCCGGTTCGCCCCACAGACGGCAGACCCGGCCGCGCAGGATCGCATGAACCGGACGCTGGTGCGGGAGCTGAACCGCGGCGGGCTGGCCATGCTCAGCTCCACGGAGTTGCGCGGCCGCACGGCCCTGCGGATGTGTACCATCAACCCCCGCACCTCGGAGGATGACATCCGCGCCACCGTCGGGCGTCTGTGCGAGCTCGCCGAACGACTCTGACGGGGAGGCGGCCTCCGACCTGCCCGCCATAGCTGCGGCGACGGCCTCACCATTTAAACCGCCCCGCGCGCGCGCTCCGCGGTTCGGGCGGGCGCCGACATTACGCGTCGGCGGCCTGATTGTCGCGCGCACCAAAGGTCGCGGGGCGCTCGGGCCGGGCCGAAGTTTTTCCTGTTGACAATCTACAGGAGGCGCGCCTAGCATGCTCCTGTAGACGCTTGAGGGGAGGGAATGTGGGCAGCCAGAAGACCGATCTTTTGCAGGGGACGCTCGACCTGCTCGTGCTCAAGACTTTGCAGCCCGGCCCCGCCCACGGGTGGGACATCGCCCAGCGCATCCAGCAGGTCTCCGAGGACGTGTTGCAGGTCAATCAGGGGTCGCTCTACCCGGCGCTGCACCGGCTGGAGGAGAGGGGGCTGATCGCCTCCGAGTGGGGCGCATCCGAGAACAACCGGCGCGCCAAGTTCTACAAACTGACGCGGGCGGGGTCGAAGCAGTTGCAGGAGCAGACCGAGACGTGGCAGCGGTTCTCGTGGGCGGTCACCCGCGTCCTCCAGTCGAGCTAACGCCGGGCGAAAGTGATGCTCGATAAAGTCAGAAGACGACTCAGGGCGCTCCTGCGCAAGCCGGCGGTGGAGCGGGAGCTGGACGAGGAGCTGCGCTTCCACATCGAGAGGGAGGCCGAGCAGAACGTCGGCCGCGGGATGAGGCCCGACGAGGCCCTGCGCGTCGCGCTCGCCCGGTTCGGCCGCGTCGAGAACATAAAGGAGGAGTGCCGCGACGCGCGTGGCGTGCGGCCCGTCGAGGAAATGTGGCAAGACCTGCGCTACGGCGCCCGCAAACTCCGCAAGAGCCCCGGCTTCTCGCTGGTGGCCGTGATGACGCTCGCCCTCGGCATCGGCGCGAACACGGCCATCTTCTCGGTCGTCAACGCCGTGCTGTTGAGGCCGCTCCCGTTCGAACAGCCCGAGCAGCTCGTGAAGGTCTTCGGGACGAACGCGCGCCGCAGCAGCTTCTCGCGCCCGCACTCGTACCCGAACTTCTCCGACCTGCGCGCGCAGAACCAGTCGTTCGAGGCGCTGGCCGCTTACACCGGCTCCACCTCGGCGCTGAGCGGCGGCGACGCGCCCGAGCAGATCACGGGCGTCGTCTCCTCGGGCGACATCTTCCGCGTGCTCAAGGCGGAGCCGCTGATGGGCCGGCTGCTCGCGCCCGAAGACGAGAGGCCCGGCGGCGCGGCCGTCGCCGTCATCAGCCACGGGCTGTGGCAGCGCCGCTTCGGCGGCGACCCCGACATCGTCGGCCGCCTCGTCAAGCTCGACGGGCGCGAGCGCGAGATCGTCGGCGTCACGCGCGACGACTTCAGCTTCGAGTTCGTCACCGCCGCGGCCGACTTCTGGATGCCGATTGACCCCGCGTCGAGCGTTTACCAGCAGCGGGGCGCGATCTTCCTCGAAGCGATCGGCCGCCTCAGGCCGGGCGTCTCGGTCGAGCAGGCGAGCGCCGACTTGGGCGTCGTCGCGTCGCGGCTCGAACAGCAGTATCAGGACTCGAACGCGGGCGTCGGCGTCCGCCTCGCGTCGGCGCAGGAGGATTTGGTCGGCGACGTGCGGCCGACCCTGCTCGTGCTCTTGGGCGCGGTCGGGCTCGTGCTTTTGATCGCGTGCGCCAACGTGGCGAACCTGCTGCTGGCGCGGGCCGCGGGGCGGCACCGGGAGATCGCCGTGCGGACGGCGCTCGGCGCGTGGCGGCGGCGCATCGTGCGGCAGTTGCTCACGGAGAGCCTGCTGCTCGCGTTCGCCGGCGGGCTGCTCGGCCTGCTCTTCGCGCTGTGGGGCGTGAAGCTGCTCTCGGCCTTCGTCCCCGAGAACGTGCCGCGCTTCGGCGAGACGAGCCTAGACCTGCGCGTGCTCGGCTTCACGCTCGCGGCCTCGGTCCTGACGGGACTCCTCTTCGGCATCGCGCCCGCGCTCCAGTCTTCCCGCCTCGACCTCAACGAGGCGCTCAAGGAGGGCGGGCGCGGCGGCACGGACGGGCGCGGCCGCACGCGCGTCCGCAGCCTGCTCATCGTCTCGGAGGTCGCCCTCTCGCTCGTCCTGCTGATCGGCGCCGGCCTCCTCATCAAGAGCTTCGTCAAGCTGCGGAACACGAATCCGGGCTTCGACCCGTCCAACACCCTGACGGCCTCGCTCTCGCTCGCCCCCGTCCGCTACGACACGGACGAGAAGATCGCCGACTTCTACGGCCGCCTCGTCGAGCGCGTGCGCGGGCTGCCCGGCGTCGAGTCGGTCGGCGCGGTCAACCCGCTGCCGCTGGGCGACAACAGCTACGCCTTCTCCTTCTCGGTCGTCGGGCAGCCGCCGCTCCCGCCCGGCCAGCGGCAGTCGGCCTCGGCGCGCTTCGTCACCCCCGACTACTTCCGCGCGCAGAGAGTCCCCTTGCGCGCGGGCCGCGCCTTCACCGAGGCCGACACGGCCGACGCGCCCGACGTGATCATCGTCAACGAGGCTTTCGCGCGCCGCTACCTCCCCGGCGTCGAGCCTCTGGGCCAGCGCCTGCGCCTCGGCATCAACAGCATCGAGGGCGAAATCGTCGGCCTCGTCGGCGACATCCGCGGCGCGAGTCTGGCGACGACGCCCGCGCCCGAGTACTACGTCCCGGAGGCGGCCGTCTCCTTCGGCGACATGACCCTCGTCGTCCGCACGGCGAACGACCCCGCCTCGCTGACGCCCGCGCTGCGCCAAGTCGTCTCCGAGATGGACAAGGAGCTGCCGCTCTACGACGTGCGGACGATGGAGTCGCTGGTGGCGCGCTCGGTCGCGCGGCAGCGCTTCAGCATGACGCTGGTCGGCGTCTTCGCCGCCCTCGCGATGCTGCTCGCGGCCGTGGGCATCTTCTCCGTGATGAGCTTTCTGGTGGCGCAGCGCACGCACGAGATCGGCATCCGCATGGCGCTGGGCGCGCGGCCCGGCGACATCCTCTCGATGGTCGTCCGGCAGGGCGTCGTGCTCACCCTCGTCGGCGTCGGCGTCGGGCTGGCGGGGGCGTTCGCGCTCACGCGCCTGATGTCCGGCCTGCTCTACGAGGTGAGCGCGACCGACCCGGTCGTCTACGGCGGCATCACGGCGCTGCTCGCGGGCGTCGCGCTCCTCGCCTGCTACGTCCCCGCGCGCCGCGCGACGAAGGTAGACCCGTTGATCGCGCTCCGGTACGACTGACCCCGAAACCCGGCGCGCGCCCCGCACCGGGGCGGGCCCGTGCCTCCCGACCCGCGCCCTTTGACGGACAGGCCCGCCGGCTCAACTTGAGAGCCGGCGGGCCTGTCGTCCGCAAGGAGCGCCGCCGGGCGGCTGTGTTCCGCGCCTGTTTTCAGTTCGCCAGCCCGCCGGCCGCCTCGACCGCGGAGACGGGCGGCAGTTGCGCGGTGACGGACTCGCGCAGGCGCTCGATCTCGGCGCCGACGGCGCAGAGCTTGGACTCGATCTTCTCGTAGCCGCGGTCGATGTGGTAGACGCGCTCGATGGTCGTCTCGCCGGCGGCGGCGAGGCCCGCGAGGACGAGCGAGGCCGAGGCGCGCAGGTCGGAAGCCTGCACGCGCGCGCCCATCAGCCCCGAGGGGCCTTCGACCACCGCCCGGCTCGCCCCCTCGGTGTGGATGCGCGCGCCCATGCGCTGCATCTCGGAGGCGTGCATGAAGCGGTTCTCGAAGATCGTCTCCGTGATGCGCGACGTGCCCGCGGCCTGCGTCATCAGGGCCATGTACTGCGCCTGCATGTCGGTCGGGAACGCGGGGTAAGGCTCGGTCACAACGTCGGCCGCGCGCAGGCCGCCTTGCGAGCGACGCGCGACGAGCGTCGAGGGGTTGACCTCCTCGACCTCGACGCCCGCCGCCCGCAGCTGCGCGATGACCGACGACAGGTGCTCGGGCCGGCAGTCCTTCACCTCCAACTCGCCGTCGGTCATCGCCGCGGCGACGAGGAACGTGCCCGTCTCGATGCGGTCGGGGATGATGGTGTGCTCGGCCGCGCCTAAGCTCTCGACGCCCTCGACGGTGATCGTCTCCGTGCCCGCGCCGCGCACGCGCGCGCCCATCCGGTTAAGCAGGTCGGCGAGGTCTATGATCTCGGGCTCGCGCGCCGCGTTGTGGATGCGCGTGGTGCCGCGCGCGAGCGTGGCCGCCATCATCACATTCTCCGTCCCCGTCACCGTCACCTTCTGGAAGCCCACGTCGGCCCCTACCAGCCGGCGACCTTTGGGCGCGCGCGCCACCACATCGCCCGACTCCAGACTGACCTGAGCGCCCAGCGCCTTCAGCGCTTCGAGGTGCAGGTCGATCGGGCGCGTGCCGATGGCGCACCCGCCCGGCAGGCTGACCTTCGCCTTGCCGAAGCGCGCGAGCAGCGGCCCCAGAGCGAGCACCGAAGCGCGCATCGTCTTCACCAGATCATACGGCGCCTCGAAGACATCGATGTGCGAGGCCGTGATCTTGTGCGTCCGCAGGTCGGGCACGAGCACCGTCGAGCCGAGGTCTTCGAGCAGGCGGCGCTGCGTCAAACAGTCGCGCACGTAAGGGACGTTGTGGAGCGTGACGGTCTCCGGCGTCAGGATGGCCGCGGCCATGCAGGGCAGCGCCGAGTTCTTCGCCCCGCTGACCGAGACCCGCCCGCGCAGGGGCCGCCCGCCCGTGATGCGGAATTTGTCCATAAACTTTAATGATACCCCCGATAAGATTTGCGAATTCTAACGGGAGCGCCCCCGCTCACGCAAGCCTGAGCGCGACGATGCGCGGGATGCCTTGCAGGTCGGGGTGGATGTCGAGCAGCCTCCACGCGTCCCCGTCGACGAGGGCGCGCACCCGCTCGTGTTGGTCGAAGCCGATCTCGAAGAGGAGGTGGCCGCCGGGCGCGAGGTGGCGGGGCGCGCCGGCGAGCAGGCGGCGGATGACGGCGAGGCCGTCGCCGCCCGGCGTCAGGGCCACGCGCGGCTCGTGGTCGCGCACCTCACGCTGGAGACCTTCGAGGTGGCGCTCGGCGACGTAGGGCGGGTTTGAAAGGATGATGTCGAAGCGCGGCGCGGGGTCTCGGCCGGCGAAGGCGTCGAAGCAGTCGGAGACGAGCGGCGTGAAGCGCCCGCCGACGCCGTGGCGGG
>DATMVI010000074.1:0-2219 GCA_035563275.1 Pyrinomonadaceae bacterium | reverse complement strand
CGCCTCACCTTCCGGCTCGCCCTCGGGCCGCGCCGACTCGCCCGGGCCGGACGCCGCCGCCCCGAGCATCTTGGAGAGCTTCTTCGGGGCGATAGCGCGGTAGCTCTCGCTCACCCACGACTTGAGCATTTCGAGCGACGGAATCTCGCCGACCGTGAAGCTCGAAGAGACCCACCCGCTCTTGCCGAGGCCGTAAGCGGTCGGCTGCGTGAAGGGGAGCGAGAGGGCGAACTCCTTCGACTCGGGCAGCTTCACCGAGAGGCTCAGCTCGCCCGGCTCGGCGTGCATGAACATGAACGTCTTCCCGCGCACCTTGAGGGCGCGGTGGCCCCACGGGAACTCCTCGTAGGTCTCGGGCATCCCGAGCGCGTAACTGCGCAGGATGCTTTCGAGGGTTTTAATCTCGATCTTAGGCCCTTCCATCTTCAGTCCTCCTCGGGCCGGCTCCGTCTTCGCGCGGCCGGAGGCATCATAACCCGGCGCGGTGCGCCGCGCGCGCCGCCTCACGGAGATGAGCAAGCTCAAAGAAGCGACCGCCCCCTTCTTCGTCTACTCTCGCCCGCGGATGTCGCAGACCGTCCGCGCAAGAGCAGGGGCAGGGCCCCGGAGCGCCCGCCCCCGAAGCGGAGGCCGTGGCCTGTTGGCGGTGTGGTGAATGAGATCAACCAAACCTCCCGAACCAGTGACGGTGTTCTCCTTCGTCGGCAATCTGGGGTGCGTCCGCTTCCCGCCGGCCATCCGGAAGGCTTCGGGCATCAAGCGGGGCGACCGCCTCGCCGTGGGCCTCGCCGGAGGCGGGGGCGTCGTCCTCGAGAAGCTGGAGATACCGAGCTGGGTGCCGACCGAGCAGATTCGGGTTGACGAGTGCGCGTGCGCCAAAGCGCCGGAGGGATGCCGTCAGGGGCAGCCCGAGATCGTCTCGGTCGGGTGGAGTTACGTCAAGCTCGGCGAGGAACTGGCGGTCAGTCTGGGGTTCCTCCCCGACAGCCCGCTCAAGCTGGTCGGGGAGCCCTCGCGGATTACGGTGTCGCTCCACCATGACGCGCGTGACTTGGAGGGGGTCGCGAAGGTGGTCTGTCCGCCTTGACGTTCGCCGCGCCCCGTTCCCCAAAGGTCGAGTTCAATTTCCCGTGACAAGGAGAGTGTCATGTCTATACAGCCTTACCGGAACGAGTCTCTCATCCAGATGGAGACTTACCAGACGGACGCCGCGCGCGCCGACGCCCTCGTCAATCAGGTGCGCTCCAAGTGGGCGCTGCTGCGCGAGCAGGGGCTGGCGGGCGACTACCCCGTGGAAGTCCTCCGCAGCGGCGGCTCGAACGGCGGCCCCATCAAGGTGGTGGAGATCTTCAAGTGGCGCGCCCGGCAGTCGCAGATCGACGCGCAGAACAGCCCCGAGTACCGCGCCCTCCTCGCCAACATCGAGGGGCTCTCGGGCGGCGCGCCCACGCAGGACACCTTCACGCAGGTCGTGCGCGGCTTCAACACCAACTTCCCGCCCATCGGCGGCGTCGAGCTGCTCAAGGGCGTCTGCTCGTGCCTGCTCACCATCGACGGCATGGTCGAGGACTACCCGATGAGCGTCAAGAACGGCATCGTCCTCATGCACCGCAGCCCGCGGATGGACCTCGACGGCGACGGCCGCAACGAGATGTACCTGAAGATCCTCATGCACGGCGGCGAGATCATTCAGGCGGCCCTCGGGCCGATCCGCGTCGAGCAGAACTTCAACCGGCCGAACGACGGCATGGTCAAGTCGCTCGGCGAGGGCGACCGCGACTTCCCGGCCGTCGGCATCTGGCGGGTCTCGTGGAAGATTCAGACCGCGCTCGGCCCCGTGCTCACGGACCCCGACCAGCCGCTCATCTTCGGCCCGGCCATCGTCAACCACTACCCGCCCGTCGGCACGCACTTCCACGCCTCGACGGGCGAGGTCAAGCTCATCCTCGAGAAGACGGGCGACGTGGTCGGCCACCTCATCCCGGGCGAGCTGACGGCCTTCGACATCGTCGTCTCGAAGGACGACGAAATCTACGCCGACATCCTGAACAACCCGCCCGACGACCTCTTCGAGGTGATGGAGGCGCACAAGCACAAGGTTCACGTCGCGGCCCCCGAGAACGTGCCGATCCCCGACCTCGCGCCGGGGCTGGTGGCCTCCGTGAAGTGATGACGCGGCCCGCACCGCGGGGGGCGCGGGCGCGCGCGCCCTCCCACTG
>DATMVI010000073.1:0-9540 GCA_035563275.1 Pyrinomonadaceae bacterium | reverse complement strand
GGTGGTTTCCGACAGGCGCTCCCAGTCGAGGCGCGTCTCGGGGTCGTGGAACTTGGCGAGGTCGATGGAGCCGAGGTTGCACGAGTTGTTGAAGTGGAGGGCCTGCTCGGCGCACGGGTTCGTGGCGTAGATCGGCCCCATGGACTTGATCATGTGGTTGTGGCGGTTGACCTCGTCGATGAAGATGACGCCCGGCTCGGCGTAGCGGTGGGCCGAGGCCACGATGCGGTTCCACACGTCGGGCGCGTAGACCATGCCCGGCCGCGGCGGCTCCTCCTTCGTGCAGCGCGCGAGCAGGCCCGCCGCTTCGGCTTCGAGGAAGGCGGCGCGGTCGCGGAACGTGACGGTCGAGCCGTCGGGCCGACGGTAGACAGAGTATGTGCCGTCCTGCACGGGGTCGAAGACGGGCTCGTCCCACGCCTCGCCGTCGAAGGAGAGCTGGTACCACTCCCTGTTATCGACCGCCTCGAAGAACTTGTCGGTGACCGTCACCGAGATGTTGAAGTTGGTCAGGCTGTGCTGGTCGTTCTTGGCGTGGATGAAGCGCAGCAGGTCGGGGTGATCGACGCGCATGATGCCCATGTTCGCGCCGCGGCGGACGCCGCCCTGCTTCACCGTGTCGGTCGTCGTGTTGAAGATGTTCATGAACGAGACCGGCCCCGAGGCGACGCCGTAGGTCGAGCGCACCATCGCGCCCGCGGGGCGCAGCTTCTCGAAGGTGAAGCCGGTGCCGCCGCCCGTCTGGTGGATGATGGCCGCGTCGGTCGCCGTCTTCATGATGCCGGCGATGGAGTCGGGCACGTCAAGGACGAAGCAGGCGGCGAGTTGGCCCGCGGGCTTGCCGGCGTTGACGAGGCAGGGCGTGTTCGGCACGAACTCGCGCCGCAGCATGATGCCGCTCATCACGGCGTAGAACTCGTCGCGCCGGGCCTGATCGGCCTCGGCCGTCGAGACGTGGCCGACGACGCGCGCGACGATGTCCGACCACTCCTCGACGGGGTTGCCGTCGAGGTCTTTGAGGCTGTAGCGCTTGGCGATGACGCGGCGGGCGTTGAGGCCGAGGGCTTCGGTCGGCGCGGGCGCGGCCCCCGTGATGTTCAGCGGCGCGGGGGTTCCCTGCGGGGCGTTCGGCTCGATTACGGTGCTCATCCTTCTTCTTCGCCTTTCTCGCACTCGTGGGGGGTGCGAGGCGGTAAACTACGGTCTGAAAAAAACTCGGCGCGCGGGCGCGCCGTCTCGTTCTCTGATGTCGTTTCGTTTCGCGGCTGGGCTGACGCGGGGCGAGAAATTCCTTGCGGGGCCGCGGCCACCGAGGCCGCCTGCCGCCCTTCGACCGTCCCGTCTCAAGCGGAGCGCACTATAGTCCACCCGGCTCGGCTCTGTCAATAGCCTAACCCAATATATTGTGGGCGAGTTTAAAATCAGCCCATTAGAGCGGGTATTTTAACATTTTACCTTAACCCGGCGCCAGCCCCGCCGGCCCCCCCGCCGCGCCCCCGTTTTGCGCCGCGCGGGCCCCGGCCCGGAGGCAGTACGGGCGCCCCGTTGCTCATCTAAGCTGTGCTGTTTTATGTCTAATTCTAGTTCGGACGGGATTGATACCAGAGAGATGACAGGAACGAACCACGGGGCCGGCGACACGCTCGTGCGCGCGACGGCCGACGAAGGGCAGATCCGCTGCATGGCGGCGGTCACGACCGAGACGGCGGCCGAGGCCGCGCGCCGCCACAAGACGTCGGAGACGGTGGCGGCCGCGCTCGGGCGGACGCTGACCGGCGCGCTGCTGCTCGGCGCGGGGCAGAAAGAGTTCGACCGGCTGACCGTGCAGATCGAGTGCTCGGGGCCGCTCGGCGGCATCACGGCCGAGACGAACGCGCGCGGGCAGGTGCGCGGCTACGCGCGCAACCCCGAGGCGCACGCGCCGCTCAACCCGGACGGCAAGTTCGACGTGAGCGCCGTGGTCGGCGGCGGCATGTTCTACGTGACCTACGAGTCGGGCTACGAGGTCGGCCTCTACCGCGAGCCTTACCGCGGCTCGGTGCCGATCGTCTCGGGCGAGATCGGCGAGGACTTCGCCTACTACCTCGCGAAGTCGGAGCAGATCCCGTCGGCGGTGCTGCTCGGCGTGCTGCTGCGCGCGAGGGAGTCGGGCGAGACCTTCATCGAGGCCGCCGGCGGCGTGATGATTCAGGTGATGCCGGGCGCAGACCCGCGCGTCGTCGCGGCCATCGAGTCTTCGGTGAGCGCGACGCCGCACACCACGGCCCTCATCCGCGGGGGCGCGCGGCCCGCAGACCTTTTGCGCGCGGCGCTCGGCGACGTTCCCTTCGAGGTGCTTGAGGAGCGCCCGGTCGCGTTCGCCTGCACCTGCTCTTACGAGCGCGCCGTCTCGCTCATCTCCTCCATCGAGACGAGCGAGTTGGAGTCGATGCTGCGCGAGGACAAAGGCGCGGCGCTCACCTGCCACTTCTGCAACGAGACTTACCGCGTTGACGAACCCGGCCTCGCCGGCATCGTCGAGCGCAGCCGCAACGGCGCGTAGGCGCAGGGGCGGTCGCGTCGCGGAAGGCACAAGGCAAAAAGTAAAGACGCGGGCCTCGTCGCCCGCGTCTTTACTTTTTGCCTTTTGATTTTTGACCCCTGCCTGCGCCTTCCCTGCGGCCGGGCCCCGGTTACTTGGCCGAGGAGCTGTTCGAGGGGAGGAGGTCGAAGTGGCCGACCTCGCGGTTGTGGCTGTCGAGGACGCCCATCACGTCGGAGGTCTCTTCGAGCATCTGCTTGGTCATGGCGATGGAGTCGGAGAGCTGCTCGAAGTCGAGCGAGGAGACGCGCTCGGGCGTCGGCAGCGTGATGACCTGATCGTTGACGAGGCCGAAGAAGTTCTCGATGGACTGCAACTGGCCCTCGACGAGTTTCACGGAGCGTTCGAGTTCGGCGAACTGCGCGAGGCGGCGGCGGAGGATTTCGACGTTGGCCTGCTGGATGCGGCGCGACCGGTCGTCGGGCGAGTTCTCGACGGCGCGCTCGGCCTGCGTCAACTGGTTCTGCACGGCCTGCCGGTTGATCGAGCGCAGGTGGTGCTTGCGGCGGCGGTAAACGTCGAGGAGGTCGACGAAGTCCTCCCAGCGCTGTTCGAGGCTGCGGATGTTGGTCGGCAGGTCTTTCGCGCCGGTGAACTTGACGTAGTTGTCGAAAATCTTGTTCTTGAGCCACTGGAGGTAGAGCACGGCCTCGCGCTCGCGCGGGTCGAAGCTCTCGATGAGCCGCTCGCGCTGCTTGGCCCTCAGGTCGGCGAGGCGCTTGCGGTTGCGGCCGTCCACCAAGCGGCGGTAGATGTTGCTGGCGGGCACGGTGGCGAGGTAGGCCCCCTCGGCGACGAGCGCCGCCGCCAGCGGGATCGGGTCCCACAGTTAGGCCGCCGCGACGGCGAAGCCGGCCAGACCCCAGAAGTTGACCGGCTCCATCACCGCCTCTTTGACGTATTCGAGACTGAGCTTTTTAGTGTCCGCCATAAAACTTACTTCGACGCCCGCGGCCCCTCCGGCTGACTAAGTTGACTGGCTCGCTCACGCGCCCGGCTCGCCGCTGGGGAGCGCCGGCGTCTCCTGCTGCCCCGCCCCGAGCAGCCCCATCCCGCGCTTGTATTCGAGCAGCTTGTCCTGCAACTGCATGTCCATCGCCTCGCGCTCGATCTCCTGCATCTGCGTGTCCACCGACGACGAGCCGAGTTGCAGCTTGGCCTCGGCCGTGGCGGCGCGGCGGTCGATCTTCTCGCGCATCTCGTTGAAGGTCGTCGCGTCGTCGCCCAGCTGGAACGAGGCCATCGTCTGCGCGAGGCTCTCCTGAAGCTTGGCCTGCTTCGACTGGTTGATGAGCTGCATGGCCTCGGCCGTGCGCCGCTGCATCTGGAGGATGTAGTTGTCGCGGGCCTTGCGCGCCTGATCGGATGCGCGCTGGGCGTGTTCGAGTTGCTGGCCGGTCTTCTGGAGGTCGAGCTGTGCCTGCTGGAGCTGTCCGATGTAGGCCGTGGCGATGTCGTCGCGGTTCATCTTGATGGCGGCCTTGATCTTGGAGTCGAGGTCGACGACCTGCGTCTCCAGCCGCTCCTTGCTCTTGGCGAGCAGGCGCTCGGTGGCCATCACCTGCGCGACCGAGTTGTTAAGCTCCGGCACGCGGTCGCGCATGTCGCGGATGGTCTGCTGCAAGATCAGCTCGGGGTCTTCCGTCCGCTCCACGATGCCGCCGAACATCGCCCGCAGTGACCGCTTCAGCCTCGCCCACACACTCATCTTCTCTCACCCCTCCGGCCGACGGCCGAGTCGGCCCCTCAAATTTGCGCCCCGCGGGCCGCACGCCCGCGCGGGTTCGAACATTGTACGTCCGCCCGACCCGCCGGGTTCAAACGACCGCCACCGGGCAAAAACCGTCTCGGTTCGCGAGTATAACAGGGTTTCCGTGCGGAGAAAACAGAAGGACAGTAGTCGGTAGCCGGCGGCCGGCGGCCGGCAGAAAAACGGGGCGGAGGCCCGGCCGTCAGGGGGGACGACGAACGCGCGCCGCGAAACGACGAACCGAAATCGGGTTGTCTTTCGTTCGCGGTCGATCGTTCCGCGTCCACCGTTTCCTCTCTACCGCCCACTGAATTTTCCGATGTCGCGGCGGTAATGGATTCCGTCCCACTTGATGAGCGAGGCCGCTTCGTAGCAGCGCGAGAGGGCGCGGTCGAGCGTCGCGCCGGTCGAGGTGACGCCGAGCACGCGGCCGCCCGCCGTGAGGAAGGAGCCGGCCGGGCCGCGGGCCGTGCCGGCGTGGAAGACGCGCACGCCTTCGAGCCCCGCCGCCTCCGCGAGACCTTCGACGGCCGCGCCGGTCTCGGGCCGCTCCGGGTAGCCGGGCGCGGCCAGCACGACGCAGGCCGAAGCGTCCGCGCTCCAACTCACCTTGACCTCGCCGAGCCGGCCGCGGGCCACCGCGTCGAAGATTTCGGTCAGGTCGCTTTCGAGGCGGACGAGGATGGCCTGCGCCTCCGGGTCGCCGAAGCGGACGTTGTATTCAAGGACGCGCGGGCCTTCGCGCGTGAGCATCAGCCCGACGAAGAGGATGCCGCGGAAGTCGAGCCCGTCTCTGCGCGCGCCCTCAAGCGTCGGCTCGACGATCTCGCGGACGGCGCGGGCGAGCGTCTCTTCGTCGAGCACGCCGGGCGCGGTGACGGCGCCCATCCCCCCGGTGTTCGGGCCGGTGTCACCCTCGCCGACGCGCTTGTGGTCGCGCGCCGGCGGCATCAGCACGAAGTCTTTGCCGTCCGCCCACAGAAGCAGCGACGCCTCCGGCCCCTCCAGAGCCTCTTCGAGCAGGACGCGCCCGGCGGCCTCGCGGCCGACGCGCCCGCCCTCCATCATCTCGACGACGGCCGCCTCGGCCTCGGCGCGCGAGCGCGCGACGACGACGCCCTTGCCCGCCGCCAGCCCGTCGGCCTTGACGACGACGCCCGCGTCCTCCCCGCCGAACTCGCCGCCGCGCAGAATCTGACGGGCCTCTTCGGCCGACGCGGCGACGCGGTGGCGCGCGGTCGGGACGCCGTGGCGCAGCATGAACTCTTTGGCGAACGCCTTCGAAGATTCGAGCCGCGCGGCCGACCGCCTCGGCCCCGCCACGCGCAGCCCGCGCCCCTCGAACTCGTCGGCCAACCCCGCGGCCAGCGCCGCCTCGCCGCCGACCACGGTCAACTCAACGCCCTCGCGCTCGGCGAACTCCGCCAGCCCCCGCACGTCCGTCGCGCCGAGCGCCACGCACTCCGCGACCTCCGCAATCCCCGCGTTCCCCGGCGCGCAGAACAGACGCGAGACCGACGCCCCCCATCTCAAAGCCCAGCACAGCGCGTGCTCCCGCCCGCCCGACCCCACCACCAAAACTTTCATCTTAGCCCGCCCCTTAAAATGAGCCTCAAGCCCGGAGTCAAAGACAGGTTTCCGGTTCCGACCCCGGACTTCAGGCTCCCGACTCCGGACTGTTTTTGATTGGCGGGCGATGCTGTCACGGCGGTCAGGGGCTGTCAAGAAGGGCGTGGAAACTTTCCCTTCTCCCTTGACACAATTTTGTGATATGTATACCGTGCTCAGTCACGGACGGGCGGGCACAGCTTGAAACCGCGTGGCGCGGCTTCTCCCGTCCGACACTTCCCTCGCGAGAGCGCACCGTCTTTCCCGACCGGTCAGAGGCTGACCGCTCCCTCGAAGCCAGAGGTTCAGTAACTTCGGCGCCCCCCACCCGCACGCGCGCCGGAGTTCAGACACAGGGGATTGCCGACCATGTCACAGGTTCACACAGCCGAAATGGTGCCGGAGGCCGGCGCGGATTGGGGTCAGGGCGAACTGGAGTTTCAAGATCGCTCGATCCACTGCGTCGATTGCGGCGAGGACTTCATCTGGACTGCCGGCGAGCAGCTCTTCTTTCAGGACAAGGGTCTGAAGAACGAGCCGAAGCGGTGCAAGCCGTGCAAGCAGGCGAAGAACGAGCGCCTCGCCGCCATCGCCGCCGCGCAGGCGGCCGGGGTGCGCCAGCGCATCGAAGTCTCCGTCCAGTGCGCCCAGTGCGGGCAGCAGACGACCGTGCCTTTCTACCCCTCGCAGGGCCGGCCCGTCTTCTGCCGCTCCTGCTTCCTCGCCTCCCGCGGGGCCGACGGCTGAAGCGCCCGTCCCCGCGAGCGACACCGCCGCCCACAAACCCCACCCCACGCCAGCGCGCTCTCCCCGAACCGCGCCGTCACGACGGCGTACGCCTGCCTGCGAGCCGCGAAGCGTAAATCGTGAAGACGAGTCGGCAGTCATCAGTAAAGGTAAAGGACTGATGACTGCTGACTGCTGACTGGCGACCCGTCTTTCATTCCGCGACCCGCAATCGCCTTACCCGCCGACGTGGACCGAAGGCCGGCGCTCGGGGTCTTCCTCCACCTGTCGGAGGATTTCGCGGGTGACGGGCGCGGTGTCGCCCTCGCCGAAGGCGATGTAGCGGAGCAGGTACATGAGCGGGTTGCCCTCGCTCCAGCCGAAGTAGATGTGCGGCAGCTTGCCCGTCGTGTCGCGCAGGTGGAGGAGGAAGGCCGCCAGCGCGTTGGGCACGGCCGGGCTCTCGGAGCGCAGCACGTGGTAGCCCTCGACATCGACGCCGCGCACCTTCAGCTCGCCCGCGAACTCCGAGGCGTCGCCCGGCGTGACCTCGAAAAAGAGCACGGGGTCTCGGCTCGGGATGTGGTTGTCCTGCCGCTTCTCGCGCTCCTTGAAGCGGTACTCGGCCACGTCGCCCCGGTCGCGCCGGTTCGCCACGATGCGGATCTCGCTGCCGCGCCTGACGAGGTCGGCGATGAACTCCTTCGCCGTGTCGTCGAGCTCGACCCGCTCGACCCTCAGCTCGGTCGTGCGGTAGGCGCGCGAGACGAGCGACGTGACGACGATGGCGCCGATGAAGAACGAGGCGATCTTGATGCCCTCGGGCTGCTCGACGACGTTGATGAAGGTGGTGTAGGCGAAGACCAGCGAGATGAGGAGGAAGGCCCAGCGCGTCCAGCCGCCCTCGCGCCACACGGCCAGCGTCACGGCCACGGCCGCCGACCCCATCAGCACCAGCACGCCGGTCGCGTAGGCCCCGGCCTGCGCGTCCACGTCGGCCTTGAAGAGCACGGTCACGACGAACGCGATCAGCGTGTAGACGATGACGAGCGGCCGCGTCGCCTTCGCCCAGTTCGGGGCCATGCCGTAGCGCGGCAGGTAGCGCGGCACGATGTTGAGGAGGCCGGCGAGCGCCGACGCGCCCGCGAACCAGAGGATGGCGATGGTCGAGAGGTCGTAGGCGGTGCCGAAGATGTCGCCGAGGTAGTGGTGGGCGAGGTAGGCCAGCGCGCGGCCGTTGGCCTCGCCCGGCTCCTGCGTCTCCGTCCCCTCGCGGAACTGCTCGGGCGGGATGAGCAGCGTCGTCACGAGGCTGCTCAGGATGAGCATCACGCTCATGATGGCGGCCGCGCCCGTCAGGAGCTTGCGCGTGTTGCGGATGCGCCCCTCCGGGTTCTCGTGCGTGTCGCCGCGGTCGCCCTTGACGAGCGGCATGACCACGACGCCGGTCTCGAAGCCGGAGAGGCCGAGCGCCAGTTTCGGGAAGAGGAAGAGGGCGACGCCGACGACCAGCAGCGCGCTGCCGCCCACCCGCGGGTGCGCCAGCATCGCCCCCTTCCAGTTGGCGAAGGCGTCCGGCGTTTGCAGGATGTGGTAGAAGCCGACGCCGATGGTGACGAGGTTGAGCAGGAGGTAAACGGCCACGATGACGACGGCGAGGCCGATGGCCTCCTTGAAGCCCTTGAGGAAGACGCCGCCGAGCAGCGCGATGAGGACGAGCGTCAGCGCGACGGGGTGCTTGAGCGCGGGCGCGTAGTGCTCGACGTAAGGGTTCTCGATGATGTGGGCGGTGGCGTCGGCCGCAGACAGTGTGATCGTGATGATGAAGCCGGTCGCCGCGAAGCCCAAGAGGACGAGGACGAAGAGCTTGCCCTTCCAGCGCGACAGCAGGTGTTCGAGCATCGAGATCGAGCCGTCGCCGTGAGGGCTGGCCGCGGCCACGCGCTTGTACATCGGCAGCGCGCCGAAGAGGGTGAGCAGGACGAGGACGAGCGTGGCGATGGGCGAGAGCGCCCCGGCGGCGAGGGCGGCGATGCCCGGCTGGTAGCCCAAGGTCGAGAAGTAGTCCACCCCGGTCAGGCACATCACCTTCCACCACGGGTGCGTGTGGTGCTGGCCCTCGCGCTCGTGCGGCCCCTCCATCTCCTTGAGCTGGCCCTTGAGGAGCCAGCGCTTGAGCCGCCCGATCTGCTTCTTCTCGCCCGCCTGCGTGACCAACGATTCGGCCATCTGCTTCTCCTGCCGGGACGCCGTCCGGCCGCGCGCGCGCGACGGCACAGGCGCGGCCCGCGCCTGTCCCCCCTGTACCCGCTCCGTACGGCCCGAGATTAATGCCGGACGGGATTTGTATCAAACCGGCCAGCGCCTGACAACACCAGAAGCGGGCCTCACAAGCGGCGGGCCACGGAAGGAAGCAGCCGGGAGCGCGCCGCGCCGCGGCCGTCGGCGCCGACGCGTAAACTATACGATACCGAGGGTCTTCCCACCCCCTGCCGGCCGATTCCTTCCGACTACTCTCTTCTGTTTTCCCCGCCGGTGTGCTAAAGTCTGGAATGTTCATGCCTTTGGCAGTGTTTGAAGAGTGCTCGACAGAAGTTGTTGCCCCGGCACTTTGCCCGACCTCAAACACTGATAAGAAGAAGTAAAGAGCGTCCCACCGCCTCTTCTTGAACACACACTTTAGCCGCATGAATTCTCGCTCCCATAAAGGCGAAGGCCAGCCCGCGCTCCGCCCGTCCGAGACCGGCGCCGGCCCGACCGTCGTCAACCTCAAGGACGCGCGCCGCGCCGTCTCCGGCCGCCACTCGGCCGGGCCCGCAGACCTCGCCGCCGAGTTGGCCTCGGCCCGCGAGCTGCTCGACCGCGGGCTGCCGTC
>DATMVI010000072.1:0-8465 GCA_035563275.1 Pyrinomonadaceae bacterium | reverse complement strand
GGCGGCTACGCGCCGCTGCGCGAGGCGGTCGCCGCCTACCTCGGGGCCGCGCGCGCCGTGCGCTGCGAGCCGGAGCAGGTCATCGTGGTGGCGGGCGCGCAGCAGGCTTTAGACCTCGCGGCGCGCGTGCTGACGGACGCGGGCGACTCGGTGTGGGTCGAGGAGCCGGGCTACCTCGGGGCGAAGGGCGCGTTGGCGGCGGCCGGCGCGCGGCTCGTCCCCGTGCCGCTCGACGAGGAGGGTTTGAGCGTCGAGGCCGGCGCGCGGCTCGCGCCCGCGGCGCGGCTCATCTACGCCTCGCCCTCGCACCAGTACCCGACGGGCGTGACGATGAGTTTGTCGCGGCGGCTGGCGCTGCTCGAATGGGCGGGGCGCGCGGGCGCGTGGGTGTTAGAGGACGACTACGACAGCGAGTACCGTTACGCGGGCCGGCCGCTGGCGGCGCTGCAAGGCCTCGACCGCGAGCAGCGGGTCGTCTACCTCGGCACGTTCAGCAAGGTGCTCTTCCCCGCCCTGCGCATCGGCTACATCGTCGTCCCCGAAGACCTCGTGGACGCCTTCCGCGCGGCGCGCTCTCTCTCCGACCGCCACTCGCCCACGGTCGAGCAGGCCGTGCTCGCCGACTTCATCGTCGAGGGACATTTCGCGCGCCACATCCGGCGCATGCGCGCCCTCTACGCCGAGCGGCAGGCCGCGCTCGTCGCCGCCGGGCGCGAGGAGTTGGGCGGGCTGTTAGAGCTGAGGCCGGCCGACGCGGGGCTGCACCTGACGGGGCTTCTGCCGGCGGGCGTGAGCGACCGCGAGGCGTCGCTGGCGGCCGAGGCGCGCGGCGTCGAAGCGCAGCCGCTCTCGGCCTTCCACCTCGGCCCCGCCCGGCGCGCCGGCCTCGTCCTCGGTTACGCCGCCTACGACGGGCGCGAGATACGCGAAGGCGCGCGCCAACTGGCCGCGGCGCTCCAAAGCCTGCGGCGCGCCCGCTCGGCGTGAAGCAGGCCGGGCTTCCGCTATTGACGCTTCCAGAGGTTTTGGGAGGGGATGCGGAGGGCGCGGTTGAATTTGCTGGAGGCGTTCTCCCAAGCGACGACCTCGGTCAGCTCGACGATCTGGTCGTCGTCGAAGAACCCGCGCAGGCGGGTGAACAGCTCGTCGCTCACGTCGCGGCCCGTGATGGTGATGGCGTCGGCGTAGGCGAGCGCGGCGCGCTCGGCCTCGTCGTAGAGCGGGCTTTCGGCGTAGTCCGCCAGCGCTTCGATCTTTTCGTCCGCGAGCCCGAGTTCGCTGCCGACCGCAGCGTTGATGTCCTGTCAAAACTCGCAGCCGTTGAGCGCGGCCACGCGGCGGTTGACGAGCGCCTGCAAGCGCGGGTCGATCAGCCCCGAGTCCGCAACGCCCTGCCACATCGCGCGCACGCCGCGGTAGATCGTGGGGCGGCGCGCGTGAACGAGGTGGGCCACCAGCGGCGCGCCCCACTTCTTCGCCTGCGCCTCGAACACGCGGCGCGCGTAGGCGTCCGCCTCCTCCGGTCTTACGCCTTCGATTCTCAAAGCCCTCGGCCCCCTTACCTGTTGCTGCCGCGAGTCTACGCCCGCCGGCCCCGCGCTCAAGTGCCATTTTGCGGCGCGGCGTGGGGCCGCCCGCCGCGCCGTGACGGAAATGTAACGCGGGGGGCGGCGCGGCCGTCTTGACCTCCCCCGGCGCCCTCCCTACAATCTCTGACTAGTTCCCCGCACAAAGCCCCCTCGGCCGTGGATCATTTTCAACACCAGAAGGGGAGAAACATGTCTGCCAACAGAAGCGATAACAGTCAGGGCGATACCGGGACGAGAGACATCACCTACGACCTGTTGAGCACCGCCTATCACCTCCTACAGGGCGCGGAGACCGCGTCCCTCTACATCGCGGACGCGCGGCAGGAAGGCAACGAGGAACTCGTCCGCTTCTTCACCGAGACGAAGGACGAGTACCAGCGGCGCGCCGACGAGGCCAAGCAACTGCTCGCCCGCCACCTCGGCAACACGCAGGGGCGAGGCGGCGCGGCCGGGGCGTAAGGAGACGGGTGACGGGTGTCAGGCGCCGGGGGCCGGGGTTAAAGGGCGTGAATCGTGAGTCGTAAGTAGAAAGCGCCGTCTTCTTCCATTCACGACTCACGATTCACGGCCTGACCCGGCCCCCGGCGCCGGCGCCTCTCTTTTCAGTATTTCGGCACGCTCGGGTCGACCTCGTTCGACCACGCGGTGATGCCGCCCCTGAGGTTGACGAGGCGTCCGCCGAACCCGGCGCGCTGGAGCGCCTCGATGGCCCGGGCGCTGCGGACGCCGCCCTTGCAGTGGACGACCGTCTCGCGCGACTCGTCGATCTCGCCGCGGCGCTCGACGACCTCGCCGAGCGGGATGAGCCGCGCGGCGGGGATGCGCGCGATGTCGTACTCGTTCGGCTCGCGCACGTCTATGACTTGCAGATCGTCGCCGCGGTCGAGCCGCTGCTTCAACTCGGTGGCCGTGATCTCTTCCATCCGTTGTCTCTCCTCCGTCCGTGTCTCGGCGGCCGCGGCCGGCGGCCTCAGCCCGCAGAACTCCTCGTAGTCGATCAACTCTTTAATCGTCGCCCGCTCCCCGCACACCGGGCAGTCGGGGTCTTTCCTCAACTTCAATTCGCGGAAGCGCATCTTCCACGCGTCGAACAGCAGCAGGCGGTTAATGAGCAGCCCGTCCGCCCCGAGGATGAGCTTGACGACCTCGTTGGCCTGAATCGCGCCGACGATGCCGGGCAGCACGCCGAGCACGCCGCCCTCGGCGCACGAGGGGACGAGGCCCGGCGGCGGCGGCTCCGGGTAGAGGCAGCGGTAGCACGCGCCTTTGGCGGCCCAGAAGACGCTGGCCTGACCCTCGAAGCGGAAGATCGAGCCGTAGACGTTCGGCCTGCCCGTGAGCACGCAGGCGTCGTTGACGAGGTAGCGCGTCGGGAAGTTGTCCGTCCCGTCGGCGACGAGGTCGTACTCGCGGAAGAGTTCCAGCGCGTTCTCGCTCGTCAGCCGGGTCTCGTAGGTTTCGATTTTAACGTGCGGGTTGATGTCCGAGAGGCGGTCGCGCGCCGACTCGATCTTGGGCCGGCCCACGTCCTTCGTCCCGTGGACGATCTGCCGCTGGAGGTTCGAGGCGTCCACCACGTCGAAGTCCACCAGCCCGAGCGTGCCGACGCCGGCCGCCGCCAGATACATGCCGAGCGGCGCGCCCAAGCCCCCCGTGCCGATCATCAGCACGCGCGCGGCCTTGAGTTTGCGCTGCCCCTCGACGCCGACCTCGGGCATGATGAGGTGCCGGCTGTAGCGCGCGACCTCCTCGTGCGTGAGCGCGGGCAACTCCGCGGCGCGGGCCGCGCCGACCTCACTCCCGGCGCCGGCGCCGCCCGCGATGGCCGGCACGATGGAGACCGTGTCGCCGTCCCTGACGGGCGTGTCGAGCCGCTCGGCCGCGCGGATGTCTTCGTCGCCGACGTAGACGTTGACGAAGTTACGCAGCGCCCCCTGCTCGCCGTAGAGGTGCCGGCGCAGCTCCGCGTGCTCGCCCGTCAGACGGTCGAGCGCCTCGCCCACCGTCCGCGCCTCCACCTCGACCTCCGACTTCCCGCCCGCGAACTGCCTCAGCGCCGTCGGGATGAGAACCGTGACTGCCATCTCTTTAAAACTCCTTCGGGTTGTCCTGCTCCGCCTCGGTCAACTGCCCCCCCTCGTCCGCGTAAGGGTCGGGCGGGGCCGCGCCGTGCGGCACGATCCACGTCTCCAGCCGGTCGGAGTTCCAACTCTCCTGCGACGGGACGAAGACCAGAACGAGCCTCTGCTCGCCGATGCCATAGCGCCTCTTCAGGTCTCGCTTCCACTGGTCGGCCAACTGCGCGAGGTTGATGTCGGGCGGCGCGTCGGGGTCGGGCGTCTGCGCGACGGCGCGGGCCGCCGCGGCCGCCTCGTCGCCTTCCGGCGCCCCCGCGAACGGCAGGTGCACGATGACGTAAGCGGTCACCTCGGCGTCGGCCTTCAGCACCTCGGCGAACCCCTCGAACGCGCGCCGCGCGCGCACTTCGTCACTCAACTCGTAATGCTCGAACATCCCGACGCGGGCGGCCGCCTTCGGCCTGCGCTCGGGCGGGGCGGCCGCGGCCGGCGGCGCCGCGCTTCGCGGCAGCACCCAGAGTTCCGCGACCGCCTCCTTCCGGTAGCCGCCGAAGATGACTTCGACCCGGCCGGCTCCGACGCCGTTGCGGCCGAGCAAATCAACCGAATCGGCGGCGACGCGACGCCAAGCGCCCGGCGGGCTCGCTTCGTCGTGGAAGGCGACGATGTAGGCGCGCGCGTCGGGCTGGCGCCTGAGCAGGTCGGAGAAGCCGACGAGCGTGACCTCGCGCTCGTTGCACCAGTTCACGACATCACTCGTGCCGAAGCCTTCCCAGAGCCCGACCTCGGCGAACTTCCCCTCGAAGGGCGCGGCGTCGCCTTCGCGCGCGGCGGCGGCGGGCGGCCGAGCGCCTTCGGGCACCACCCAGAGTTCCGTGAGCAGTTCGCGCCCGCTGCGGCTGCGGCCGCCGTAGACGACCTTGAGGCGCGACCCCTCAAGGCCGCGCGTGTTGACGAGGTAGTCCCTCGTCACGTCGGCGGCGCGCCGGCCGAAGCCGTCGTCGGCCCCGCCCGGCCCGTAGATGATGATGTGCCCCTTCAGGCCGTCGGTGTTTTGCAGCTCGATGGCGAAGTTGTCGAGGTACGCCCCGGCGTTGCACGAGTTGAAGAGGTTGATGTACTCATCGAACTTGCGCGCGACGGGCTCGCCCGCGTCGCCGGGAGCCTGCGCGCGGGCCGGCGCGGCCGGCCACGCCGAGGCGACGAGCCAGAGCAGGGCGGTGGCGATGATGGCCTTCGGCCTCAAGGCGTCTCCCCCCGGGCGATCTCCTCCTCCTCGAAGCGCGAGCGGTCGGCCGCCAACTCCCACGAGCGAACCTCCTCGGCCTTACCCTCGCGCACCGAGACGATGACGTAAGACCACGTCGGCCACGCGTGTTCGAGGTCGAACCGCGAGGGCGCGGCCGGGTGGTCTGGGTGCGAGTGGTAGTTGCCGACCACGTCGAGCCGGCGCGCGCGGGCGTGGCGCTCGCCGCGCAAATACTCGTCGGGCGTGATGAGCGAGCGGTTGTGCCGCGCCCCCTCCTCGCGCGCGTTCGAGACGGGGAAGACTTCGACCACCGCCTTCCGCCCGTCCGCTTCGAGCCGCCCGACGAGCAGCCCGCAGCACTCGTGCGGGTACTCCCGCTCGGCCTGCGCGACGATCTCGTCCCGGTGTGTCCGTCTCAATTCAAGCACGTCTACCGTCCGCCTTAAATGTCACCCCAAAAATCTTCGCTCAAATACCGGTCGCCGCCGTCGCAGAGGACGGTGACGACGAGCGAGCCGGGCGGCAGCGTTTGCGCGTAGCGCAGGGCCGCGAGCACGTTCGCGCCGGAGCTGACGCCGACGAATAAGCCCTCCTCGCGGGCGAGCCGGCGGGCCGTCTCCTGCGCGCCCTCGGTCGAGACCGTGACCGTCTCGTCGGCGAGGGCCGGGTCGAAGATGCGAGGCACGATGGAAGTCTCGACGTGGCGCATGCCTTCGAGGCCGTGCAGCGGCGAGTCGGGCTGCATCAGGACGGCGCGCAGGCCGGGGTTGAATTCGCGCAGCCGCCTGACCGTGCCGGTGAACGTCCCCGAGGTGCCCACGCCGGCCAGAAAGTGGGTCACGCGCCCGCCCGTCTGCTCCCAGATTTCCGCGCCCGTCCCCTCGTAGTGCGCCCGCCAGTTGGCCGGGTTGTCGTACTGGTTCGGGTGGAAATACTTCCCCGGCTCGGCGGCCGCGAGCCGGTGCGCGTGTCGCTGCGAGCCGTCGGCCCCCTCGCGCGGGTCGGTCTCGATCAACTCCGCGCCGTAGACGCGCAGCGTCCGCTTGCGCTCGAAGTTGGCGTTGCGCGGCAGGCAGAGCGCGACGTGGTAGCCGCGCGCCGCGCCGATCATGGCGTAGGCGATGCCGGTGTTGCCGCTCGTCGCGTCGAGGATGATTTTGTCGGGCGTGAGCCGCCCCGTCCGCTCGCCATCGAGGATCATCGAGAGGGCCGCCCGGTCTTTGACCGAGCCGCCGGGGTTCAGGTGCTCGGCCTTCGCCAGCAGCCCGACGCCGGCGGGCAGCCCGCGCGCCAGTCGCGGCAGGCTGACGAGCGGCGTGCCGCCGATCTGCGCCAGCAGGTCAGCGTCACGTCGCGCCTTCTCCTCCAGAACGTTCGAGAGCATCGGGGGCATAACAAAGGAGTAGACAGTAGTCAGTAGTCAGTAGGCAGTAGTCAGTAGCGCTCCGCGCTGACGTTGTTGACGCCGTGAGCCTTCAAGCGTCGCCGTCCGAAGTTTTTTCTACTACCGTCTACTGATTATCGAGCGCCCGCTTCGAGAAGTACCAGTCGGTGACTTCGTAGTCGGACTGCATGCGCTTCTCGGCGTCCTCGACGGTCTGGGGCGGGGGGACGACCACCTTGTCGCCCTTCTGCCAGTTGGCCGGCGTGGCGCAGGCGTTGGCGTCGGCCGTCTGGAGCGCGTCGAGCGCGCGGACGATCTCGTCGATGTTGCGGCCGCAGGTCATCGGGTAGTAGATGAGCGCGCGCACCTTCTGCTGCGGGTCGATGATGAAGACGGCGCGGACGGTGGCCGTCTCGGAGGCGGCCGGGTGGATGAGCCCGTACTGCCGCGAGACGCGCGTGTCGAGGTCGGCGATGACGGGGAAGTCGATCTTGACGCCGAAGTGGCCCTCGATGTTTCTCATCCACGCGATGTGCGCCGGGACGGAATCGACCGAGAGGCCGATGAGCTGCGCGTCTCGCCGGCGGAACTCGTCGGCGCGGCGCGCGAACTCGACGAACTCGGTGGTGCAGACGGGCGTGAAGTCGGCCGGGTGCGAGAAGAGGACGACCCACTTGCCCTTGAAGTCGGAGAGCTTGAGCATCCCGTGGGTGGACTTGGCCTCGAAGTCGGGGGCCGGGTCGTTGATGCGCGGCAGAGTGTGCGGGGCTTCCTGCGTCGGTGCTGTACTCATGTTGGCAAGCTCCTCTTTAGAAAGTGTGGGCGTGGTCGCAGACCGCCCGCGGCGACGGCGCGGCGGGCCGGGTTGCCCGCCGCCGGATGATTCCCAGAAATTTTTCGAGCCGCCGACGTGGCCCAAGCTTACACCAAATTCGACGGCATCACACAACGAACGGGGCCGGCGGATTAAGTCGTCAGCCCTCAGTCGTCAGCCGCCAGTAAAGACAAAAAACTGGCGGCTGCGGACTGACGACTGACAGCTTCTCTTCCCTCCCGCACCACCCGGTTTTTGATATGTTTCGGGCCTACACGATATAGTGCAAGCTGCACTGTCTTTCACGCACGGTGCTGCGTTTTGCCTCTGGCCGCGGCCGCCGGAATCGGCCAAATACGGGCTGTTAAGCGTCCTCCGCCGACGCCCCGCCCGTGGCACACTCGTTGCAACCACACACGCGACGGCCACGTTGCGCCGCCGGCGAGCCAAAGCCGCCGGGCGACTGGCCGACATGGAGGATTGATATGACGCTCAGGAACGGCAACCGACTGGCCCTGCGGGCCACGAGTCTTCTGGTTCTCTTCGCGCTCGTTTTCGGCGCGATGGTTCCGACCTACGCGCAGCGCCGGCGCACGCGCCGCACCACGCGCCGGGCGACGACGCGCACCACCGTGCCGCCCGTCCGCTACTACACCGTCCCGGCCGACACGGTCATCCGCGTCCGCATGGACACGCAGCTCAACTCGAAGACGGCGCGCACCGGCGACCGCTTCTCGGCCACCGTCACCGAGCCGGTCTACGGCGGCGAGAGCGGCTCCGAAGTCGTCCCCGTCGGCAGCAAGGTGTGGGGGCGCGTGACCACGGTCAGGCGCGCCGGCCGCCGCACGCCGGGCCAGATCAACGTCAGCTTTAACCAGTTGCAGTTGCCCAACGGCACGCGCTCGACCATCAACGGCTCTTTGTCGAGCCTTCAGGCCGACGACGTGAACTCCGACAACGAGGGCACGGTCGCGGGCCGCGGCAACCGCAAGCGCGACGCGGTCTTCATCGGCGGCGGCGCCGCGACGGGCGCGATCATCGGCGCCATCGCCGGCGGCGGCAAGGGCGCGGCCATCGGGGCCATCCTCGGCGGCGGCCTCGGCACGGGCGCGCGCGTCTACGAGCGCGAGCAGGATGCGGAGGTCAAGTCGGGCACAGAGTTCGGCGTCATCCTCAACCGCGCGATCTCCTTGCGGGAGTACCGCTCGCGCTAAAGGTATCGGCAACTCAAGCGGGTTGTCGGTGCGGAGGGAGCCTGCCTGTGAAGGGGAGAGCGCGGGCAGGCTCCCTACAAAAAAATCTAACGAAATCGGTCGCCCCTGTCACTACGTAAGCGAGCGACCGTCAAAGA
>DATMVI010000071.1:0-4338 GCA_035563275.1 Pyrinomonadaceae bacterium | reverse complement strand
GCGTGGCGCGGCGCATTGGCGGCGGCCTTCGGCGGGCGCTGGTTCACCTTCGCCGTCGCGGCGCTGCTCGTCGGCGCGACCTTCTGGTACCTGCAATTCTCGACCGCCTCGATCTGCTGCGGCGACTTCGACGCCTACTACCACTTCCGCTGGAGCCGCATGCTCTGGGACGGGCTGTGGGCCGGCCGGTTCCCGCCCTCCTTCGACGCGCTGCCGCTGACGACCCTCAACCCGCAGGACTACGTTGACCACCACCTCCTCTTCCACGTCTTCCAGATTCCCTTCACCTTCTTCCCCGACTTCGAGGCCGGGGCGAAGGTGGGCACGTGGCTCTTCGCCTGCGCCGCCGTCCTCGCCTGCTTCTGGCTGCTGGTGCGCTACCGCGTCGGCTACCCGCTGCTCTGGCTCGTCGCCGTGCTGGGCAGCTCGGCCCCGTTCCTCTACCGCATCCAGATGGGCAAGGCGATGAGCGTCTCCATCGTGATGCTCGTCGCCGGCATCTACCTGCTCTTCGAGCGCAGGTACCTCTGGCTGCTCCCGCTCGCCTTCGTCTTCGCGCTCACCTACGACATGGTCTTCCTGCTCGGCGTGGCCTCGGTCTGCTGGCTGGCCGTCGTCCTGTGGGGCGAGCGCTCGCTCAACCGCGAGGTCAAACGGGCGGCCGTCGCCGTCGGCTTGGTGGCGCTCGGCATCGCGCTCGGCAGCGTCATCAACCCGTACTTCCCGCGCAACGTCGTGCTCACCTACCAGCACCTTCTGATGAAGGTGACGCCGAAGGACTTCACGACGGCGGTCGGCTCGGAGTGGTACCCGTACAGCACTTGGGAGTTTCTGGGCAACTGCGGGGTGGCGCTGGCGGCGATGGTCGCGGGATACGTGGCCTTCCGCGGGGCGGCGCGCGCCGAGAACCGCCGCGCCTTCTTCCTCCTGCTCTTCGCCACCTTCCTGATGCTCGTCAACATGCGCTGGCGGCGCTTCGCCGAATACTTCCCGCCCTTCGCCGTCCTGTTCGCCGCCTTCGCGCTCGACCCGCTCGTGGCGGCGGCGCGCGAGCGTTACCTGACGGCCGGCGGGGACGGGCGGGACGCGGCGGCGGCGGAGCGCGCCGAGCGCGCGCGGGCGTGGGAGTTCGTCTTCGTCGCGACGGCCGCGCTCCTGCTGCTGGCGCCGATGATCTGGTACACGCGCGTGACGGCCAAAGACATCGCGGGGATGGCCGGCCCCGACCAGTACCGCCGCGGCATGGAGTGGGTCAGGGCGAACGTGCCGCCGGGCGAGCCGGTCTTTAATTCCGACTGGGACGACTTCCCCAAGCTCTTCTTCTACGACCCGGCGCGCCCCTTCATCGCCGGCCTCGACCCGACCTACCTGCTCGACCGCGACCCCGAGCTGATGCGCCACTACGAGCGCATCGGCCGCGGCGAGGAGGAAGACCCCGGCCCCATCATCCGCGAGAAGTTCTGCGTCGGGGAGGGCGCCGCGCGCCGCTGCGCCCGCCACGTCATCACCGACCACGAGCACGGCGACATGTTCGACAACATGCTCGACAGCGGCTGGTTCGAGGTGGCCTACGAGGACGAGGACTGCTCCATCCTCCGCCTGCGCGACGAGAAGGGCGACCCGCCGCCCGACAACGTCCCGCCCGGCGAAGGCGGTTAAAGCCGTCGGCCGCGAGTCGTCAGTCGTCGGTCGCGAAAAGCATCGAGCGCCGCCGCGGGTCGGATTCTTCAACCCGCGGCGGCGCTCGGCTCGTCTTCACGATTTACGATTCGCGACTCACGGCTTTTCAGGGACGAGCACGAGCTTGCCGAACTGCGCGCGATCCTGCATCAGCTCGTGGGCCCGCCGCGCCTCGGCGAGCGGCAGTTCCCTGTCCACGACGGCGCGAATCCGGCCGCGCTCGACGAACTGCATGGCGTCGAGCAGCTCCGACTTCGACCCCATGAAGGAGCCGAGCACGTTGAGGTGCCGGTAGAAGACGTGGCGCAGGTCGGTGCGCGCGTCCCAGCCGCTCGTCGCGCCGCAGGTGACGAGCCGGCCGTCGCGCTTGAGGCAGAGGATCGAGCCGGGCCACGTCTCGGCCCCCGTGTGCTCGAAGACCACGTCCACGCCCCGCTTCTCCGTCAGCCGCCGCACCTCCTTCGGCCAGTCCTCGCGCGTGTAGTTGACGACCTCGTCGGCGCCGAGAGCGCGCGCCTTCTCCAGCTTCGCGTCCGAGCCGGCCGTGGCGATGACGCGCGCGCCGCGCAGCTTCGCCACCTGTATGCCGACGGAGCCGACGCCGCTCCCGGCCGCGTGAATCAGAACGTCCTCGCCCGGCCGCACGCCCGCGCGCCCGACCAGCATGTGCCACGCCGTCACGGTCACGAGCGGGAGCGCCGCCGCCTCGGCCCAGCTCAACCCCTTCGGCTTCGGGACGACGTTGACGCCGGGCGCGGCGACCAGCTCGGCGTAGCCGCCGTCGCGCAGGTAGCCGATGATCCGGTACTCGGGGCAGAGGTTGTCGGCCCCGCGCAGGCACTCCCGGCAGTGGCCGCACGAGACGCCCGGCTGCAACAAGACCTCGTCGCCCGGCCTCACCCAGTCGACCAGCTCGCCGACCTCGCGCACGACGCCCGCCACGTCGTTGCCGAGGATGTGCGGCAGCGGGATCTCGACGCCCGGCATGCCTTTGCGCGCCCACACGTCCAAGTGGTTGAGCGCGCAGGCGCGCACCTCGACCAGCACCTCGTTGGCCTTGAAAGAAGGGTCGGGCCGCTCCTCGTAACGCAGCACCTCCGGCCCGCCGTGTTCGTAAAAGACGACTGCTTTCATAATTTTCGATTGTAGATGAGAAGCGCCCGGCGGGGAAACAAGGGCGACGGGCGACGGGCGTCGGGGGGAGCGACTTGTCTTCACCCGGCGCGCGACCGCCCGGCCCCGACGCCCTTTCCCATTGACACGGGGCGGCGCGGTTCAATATAACGCAGGGCGGGGCTGACATCTTTACATCACGGGCGGAGGCTCAAGCGGTGGCGGACGACCTTTCGACGCTGGACGGCATCATCGGCGCGCTCTACGACTCGATCTCCGGGCCGGCGGGCGTCGAGCGCGACGCGCGGCGCTTCCGCTCGCTCTTCCTCGAAGAGGGCGCGCGCCTCATCCGCACCACGCTCGGCGAGGGCGGCGCGGCCTTCCCGGCCGTGATGGGCGTGGACGAGTACCTGAGCGCCGCGGGCGAATACTTCCGCTCGCACGGCTTCTACGAGCGCGAGATCGCGCGCCGCGTCGAGCGCTTCGGCCACGTCACGCACGCGCTCTCGACCTACGAGTCGCGCCGCGACGAGGCCGACCCGGAGCCCTTCTCGCGCGGCGTCAACAGCATCCAGCTCTTCCACGACGGCCGGCGCTACCGCGTCGTCACCATCTTCTGGGACGCCGAGCGCCCCGACAATCCGATCCCCGCGGAGTACCTCCCGCGCTGAAACCTTCAGGCGCGCCGCGGCCGGCCGGCGCGAGGACTTGCCCCGATGTCTACACGACCGACGACGCCCGACGTGGGCCGCTTCCCCGTGGAGTTGCAGTTCCAAGCGCTGCACGCGCAGCTCGAACGCATGCGCGCCATGCAGTACGGCTACTCCGACCTCTTCTACAAGCTCATCTTCCTCGCCGTCCCCGCCCTCGCCCTGATGGCCGCGCTGAGCATGACGGAGACCTTCCGCGCCGTCGCCCTGCTCATCCCCTTCTTCGCCATCTGGGTCGGCGTGCAGTCGGCCTACTTCCTCACCTACGTCGTGCTGGCGCGCGTCTACGCGACCGGCCTCGAGCAGTCCCTGAACGACCTGCTCGGCGGCGACGCGCTCGTCGGGCACCGCCTCGAAGCCACGTACCTCTTCCCGCTCTCCGGCCCGCAGTTCGCCGGCGTGCCGCTGCGCGCAGACCAGACCTTCATCGGCTTCATCACCATCCACTTCTGGGCGCTCGGCGCGGCGGCCGTCGTGCTCGCCTCCTACCGCGCGTGGCAGCTCCTGCCGCTCATCGAGCGCGACTTCCCGCCGGCCTCCTTCTACTTCCCCGCCCTCATCGCGTGGTCGCTCCTGCACCTCGTCTACCTCGGCTGGTACTTCGGCACGCGCTACCACGAACGGCGCATCATGCAGGTCGTCCGCGACGCCTACGGCACGAACTACGATAACGCCTGACGGCGAGGCGCCCGCCGTTCGCGAGAGGAAACATTGAGCAGGATTCTGATCGGCGTGATGGGGCCGGGCGGGGGCGCGGGCGACGAAGCGCTCGCCGCCGCACGCGAGCTGGGGCGGCTCGTCGCGCGCGAGGGCTGGGCGCTCGTCACGGGCGGGC